>JAYUBF010000339.1:0-2992 GCA_043741435.1 Myxococcales bacterium | reverse complement strand
GCATGCTGTCACTCGGCGAATAGCTCGTCGGTGCGGCCGAGCAGCCACTGCGCCCGACGGTGAGCGAGGATGTTGACCAGGCGATACTCGGGGAATTGGTCGACGTCGGCCGCGACGACTTGCTTGAGCAGCCGCTGAAACTCTTTCTTGTTCTGGGCATCGACGTGCACGGTTTCGGCAAAAGAGACGAGGGGTGACAGCTTCCTATTCTTGCCGAGCTCGATCGCGCGTTTGTAGTGGGCTTCCGCTTTCTTGGGACCCCCGCCCTGATCGGTGCCCCGGCCCGAGTCGAACAGGATGAAGAACTCGTGCAGCGCGCCCTCGTCGTAGCTCTCGTCGAGCGCCAGCGCGCGCTCCATGATGTGGCCCACCCGCGGCAGTGATCCGACGAGGTTCATGTCGTCCTTGGCGCTGGCGATGGCGGCGGCCCAGCTCGCGCCCAACCAGTAGAGCAGCTCCACGTCCTTCTTCTCGAGCTTCGCGAGCGCCGCCTTTTGCGCGGCCTCGTCGCCCTCCTCCATCGCCTTGCGGGCACCCTTCTCGCGCAGCTCGAGGGCCTCGAGCGCGTAGCGACGCGCTCGCAGCGACATGCGCTTTCCGCGCGTGTACATGGGGCGCGACGCCTTCACGTCCCGATCTTCCATGTGCTCGGCGTCTTCCTTGTAGAAGCCCACCGCGAGCGAGGTGCAGCTGCGCGCGAGCGCCACGCGGATGCTCACGTGGTCCGGCAGCGCATCGGCCAGCTGCTCCATGGTCTTGAGCGCGAACGGAATCGCGTCGCGCACCAGCTCTGGATCGTCGTCGCGTGAGTACACCGTGCCGGTTCCCGACATCGCATCTGCGACCGAACGCAGCGCGAGCTTCTTGATGGAGCAACCGGTCGTCGTGAGCGGGACGACGACGCCCCAGAAGACACAACAGGAGAGGAACAACAGATGCTGCATCACGCGGCTGGGCATTTGCGGCGACATCGTAGACCAGCCGACGGCAGGATCAAGCTGCGGGTGCCCGGTTCAGCGTGGTACCGGTTCAGCGTGGTACCATCACCCGTCCCGTCACCGTCGGACTCACGTATGACCGCCCCCGCAGAGATTTCTCGTAGTACCGCCGCGCCCGCGATCGCAGCCCAGGTCGACGCCGAAGCCCTGAGTGGCCACGGCGACGGGGGGCCCATGCTGCCCGTCACCAAGCTCGAGACCGGCCTCGTGCTGCTGCTCTCGACGGTGATGATGATCCTGCCCGTCCTCCAGATCGTCGCGCGACGGCTCGGCAAGGATGTTCCCGGCGCGTCGGTGTACACGCAACACGCGACGCTGTGGGTCGGCTTCCTCGGTGCGCTCATGGCCACGGCCACCGGCCGTCACCTGGGGCTTGCCACCTCGAACTTCCTCAACAAGGGCAAGCTGCGCTCCGCGGTGCTGTTCTTCATCAGCGCCGTCTCCACCACCACCGCGGCGCTGTTCGCCTACGCCAGCTGGCGTTTCGTGCAAGACAGTCGCGGCGGCGTCGACACGCTCGCCGGCGGAATCCCGTCGTGGTGGAGCGAGATGATCGTCCCGGTCACGGTGGCGCTCATCTCCGTCCGCTTCTTGTTCCGCGCGCCCGGCAAGTGGATCGGACGCACCGTGATCGCGGCGCTCGCACTCGGCACCATCTTCGTCTTCCACCTCGCAGGCGACCAGCCGGCCAAGCTGGTGTGGCCCTTCGGCGCCCTCATCGCGGTCTCGTTCCTCCTCGGCGCGCCGGTCTTCGTCGCGATGTCGGGTCTCGCGATGCTGCTGTTCTTCGGCGACGGCGTGGCGATCGCAGCGGTGCCCACCGCCACCCTGCAGGTCGTGCAAAATCCGACGCTGCCGGCGATCCCGTTGCTCACGCTCGCTGGCTTCGTGCTCGCGTCCGGAGGTGCATCGCAACGCCTGGTGCGCGCGTTCAAGGGTGTCTTCGGGTGGCTGCCCGGTGGCGTCGCCATCATGGTCATCTGCGTGTGCGCCATGTTCACCACCTTCACCGGTGGGTCGGGCGTCACCATCCTCGCGCTCGGCGGCATTCTTTATCCCGCGCTCACGCGAGACAAATACCCCGAGGGCTTCTCGCTCGGCCTCGTCACCGCAGCGGGCTCGCTGGGTCTCTTGTTCCCGCCGAGCTTGCCGGTCATCCTCTACAGCGCCGTCGCTGGTGTCGACGCGGATCGCCTCTTCAACGCGGGGCTCCTCCCCGGCCTGTTGTTGATCCTCGTGGTCGCGGTCTACTCCATGCGCGTGGCCGTGCAGGTGAAGGCGCCGCGCCAAGCCTTCGACCTGCGCGAGGCCGGCAAGGCCCTCTGGTCGGCAAAGCTCGACCTCGGCTTGCCCGTGCTGGTGCTGGGCGTCTTCAAGTCGGGCCTGGCCACGATCGTGGAGGCTGCCGCGCTGGGCGCTCTCTATACCGTGGTGGTCGAGCTCGTATGCTTCCGCGAGATCCACCCGACCAAGCGCATGCCTCAGGTGGTGGCGCAATCGACCACGCTGGTGGGCGCGGTCGTCATCTTGCTCGGCGTCGCGCTGGGCCTCACGAACTACCTGGTGGACGCGCAGGTGCCCGAGCTGCTGGTCGACTGGGTCCAAGCGCACATTCATGCACAATGGACGTTCCTGCTCGCACTCAACGGCCTGCTCCTGGTACTCGGGAGCGTCTTCGAGATCTACGCAGCCATCATCGTGCTGGCGCCGCTGGTCGTTCCTCTAGGCCAGGCATTTCAGGTCGACCCGGTTCACCTGGGGGTGGTGTTCTTGGCGAACCTCGAGGTCGGTTTTCTTTTCCCGCCCATGGGCCTGAATCTCTTCTTAGCCGCGTCACGCTTCAATAAGCCGCTTCCCTACTTATACCGGAATTCCTTTGTGTTTCTCGTAGCTCTTGCGATCGGCGTCCTACTCGTGACTTATATACCTTCCCTCACCACCGGGTTTTCCACCTGGCTGGCTCGATAAGCCTGCTGCGACAGAAATCTGGAAAC
>JAYUBF010000338.1:0-62597 GCA_043741435.1 Myxococcales bacterium | reverse complement strand
GGTGCACGTCAGCTTTGTGCGCGGTTGGGTAGTGCCGTCGTTGTGGCGCAATTTTCTTTCGAGTATAGTACTCGAAAGGAGATTGCATGGCTCAGACTACCGACGTTCCCCAGGTCGTGCATGAGTTGGCCCGTCACTTGTCGGAGCCAAGGCCCATGCGCCGCGGTTCTCTGTCGGTGCGCTACCTCAAGTGCAACAAACCTGGTTGCTCCTGTGCCGACGATCCGGAAGCACGCCACGGCCCCTATACCAGTGTCGTGCGTACGGTCTCTGGCAAGAGTCAGTCACGCGCGGTGCCAGTCGTACAGGCCGACGTGTTGCGTCAGCAGGTCAAAGCTGGCCAGCAGTTTCGCAAGCAGGTGGACGCCTACTGGGAAGCCTGCGAAACATGGGCCGACGCCCAACTGGAAACTCCCCAGGCGGCCTCGCAAGAGGCGGCCAAAAAGGGGGGCTCAAAGAGGCCTTCGAAGCCGAGATTGTCGACGAAATCGAAGCGCTTGTAGGCCCCCGTGCGGTGGACGAATGGGACTTCGAGGCGATCGAAACCGCTACGCGTCGCAAGGCGATGTGCGTAGCGGCTCGGGCTATCGAGCAGCGCATCAACGCCGACACTTCGGATCATGCCGGACCGACGAGAGCATGTACATGTGGAGCGGCGGCCCATTATGCCGGCCGACACGACAAGACTTTCGAAAGCGTATTGGGACCCTTGAACCTGTCGCGCGCCTACTACCATTGCAAACAGTGCAAGACGGGTTCGTGCCCACGCGACCGAGCGCTCGGCATGCAGGACGGCTCTCTTTCGCCAGGCGTGTTGCGCATGGTCGGACACGTGGGAGCGATGGTCAGCTTCGAGGAAGGCCACGAATTGCTCGAGGTGTTGGCCGGTGTTGACGTGTCGACCAAACACGTTGAGCGCGCCGCCGAAGCGCTCGGGCGTGAAGTGGACAAGGACGAGCGGAAAATCGCCGAGCCCTTGGCGGACGACGAGCCAATGCCGTCGAAACTCTACCTGGGCATGGATGGCACGGGGGTGCCGGTGCGCAAAGAGGAGTTGGTGGACCGGCAGGGCAAGCAGCCCGACGGCTCGGCCAAAACTCGCGAGGTCAAGTTGTGCACAGTCTGGAGCGCTGAAAAAATGGACGAGGAAGGCACGCCGGTCCGCGACGAAGGGTCGGTCACTTACTCTGCCGCCATCGAGAGCGCCGCAAGTCGGGATACCGACGACGCTCCATCGGCATTCGCAGCTCGCGCAATACGCGAAGCGACCCGTCGCGGGTTTGAACGCGCCGCACAACAGATCGTGTTGGGCGATGGCGCGCCATGGATCTGGAATCTGGCGACCGAGCACTTTCCCAACGCCCTCCAGGTCGTCGATCGTTTCCACGCCAAGCAGCACCTGAGCGATGTGGGCAAGGCGATCTATGGTGCAACGAGCGACCTTGGCCATGCGTGGAGTAAAGATCGACATGCCGACCTGGACGATGGCAAGACGGATGACCTCCTTGCCTCGCTAGCAGTCCACGCAGAGACGAATGAAGAGGCTCGCAAATGTGTCGGATACATCACCGAGAACCGTCATCGGATGCGCTACGCTGAATTTCGCGCGGCGGGCATCTGTACCTCGTCGGGCGTGGTCGAGGCCGGTTGCAAGGTCGCAATCGGCACCCGCTGCAAGCGCGCTGGTATGCACTGGACCGTAGCCGGGGTCGACGCGATCATCGCACTGCGCTGCTGCAGGCTCAGCGGGCGCTTCGAAGACTTCTGGGAGCGACGGGTATCCGCCATCGCCGCGTAACCCACGCGGTTGGGGGTCAGAAAATGGGAGCCCGCCGCGGGCTCCCATTTTCTGACCCCTCTCACAATCCTGACGTGCACCCAATCTCCTTCGCTACGTACCCGCGTCTCCTTTCTAACTCTCACAATGCACGCCAGCTCGACGTTGCCAACGACCTGTTTAGCGGTAGTCCGCGGGCGAAAACTTGACCTGCGACCCTGCGGGAGTATTTGTGCGCGCGGTTCCACATCGATGGTCCCGCGGGCAGCCTTTTGCCACCGATGATGCAGATCATGGTGTGTCGGCGCCCAGCCGCGCAGGGCGGCGAGAGCCTGATCTTGGATGGATGGTCGTTGCTGTCGCGCATCGAACAGGACGATCCAGACCTGTTTCGCGACTTGATCGAGCGAGCGCGGCTTCACAAATGGACGGGGCGTCCGGGGGGAGAGCCGATCTACGGACCGACTGTGTCGGTACGCCGAGGGCACTTGATGTGCTTGCATCCAGCCACGCCGCCGCTCGATGCGGTGGGCCGTCGTTTCAGAGCTCGAATCGATGAAGCGGTGCCGATCGAATTCAAGGCGCAAGCCGGCGACGTGGACGTCAACAACAACCATCGAACCCTGCACGCACGACGGGCGTTCACGGATGCGGGACGCGAGTTCGCGCGCATCAACACCTGGATGCCGACGCCTGTGGGAACCCCGTCCCGATTCGACCGGATGTCGCGCTGGCGGCACGCACCGCCGAGCGCCTTCGCGCGCACGTGCGCAACGAGCAAACCTGGATCGCTGACGAGCTGGGGCTCTCCGAGCCGCAAACCGCCGCGTTGGCGCACGCATGGTCCGAGCCGCGCCCGGCTCCCGATGTACGCGCCAGGGAGATGGCCCGCGTGCTCACGCAGTACACACCCGCGGAGGGCCCACCGTAGGCCGGCCGGAAACGCTGTCTACGCATGCTGCGCTCCCGCTTGCGCCGCGAACGGGCGCTCAGCTTTCGCTCGCCTGACGCACGCACCTGGCTCCTCGCCGAAGGCTGGGGCCGCGTTCGCGATTCCAGCTGAGACTACCGATACGGCGCGAACGCGAGCTTCTGACCGCGGTTGTAGCGCGCGAGCTCGTCTTCGGTGAACGCATCCTCGCTGTCGGCCGGCAGGTAACGCCGCACGAACGCCTCGACGGTGGCGCAGGCTTCACGCCCTGCATCGTCGACGGCGGAGTCGGACATCGCCGCGTCCTTCCACGTTTCGTAGAGGAGGCCTCTTCGCTCCTTTGCCGACATCCGCGTGTCGCGCCAGATCTGATGCAAGCGACCTGGGACCTGCGCGAGTGATTCCTGCACGCGCTCCTTCAACGTGGCCTGCGCCATCTTCTTGCGCATCGCTTCCGTCGTCTCGAGGAACATCTTCTTCTCGTGACGATACGGATCGTCGCCCTTCGCGCGCATCAGCATGTCCGTGATGTCGAAGCCGCCCGACAGGCCTTTGAAGTCACGGATGCTCTTGTCGTCGAAGCTCACCCGTCCGTCGCGCGCGATGCGTGCGTGGAACGACTTGCCCTTGAACTCGAATTCCCCGTTGCCCACCGCCTTGAGCGGAAAGCGATCCTCTGCCACGGCGGCCACCTTGCCCGTCAGTGGATTGCCTGCGTCGCCTCGCATCTTCCACGGCTTCTTGCCGTCGGCTGTGCCCGTCGGTGTACCGAACGTTCCACTCCCCGACGGCACCGCCATCGTGCTCTCCGACCCGGGTGGCAGCCCGTGCAGCGTGAGGTCGAGCTTGCCCAGCGGTGGCTTGTCGCCGGTGTTGCTCGGCTCGTTCGCCTTCGGGGGCGTGGGCTCCGCTGGCTCCGGCGTGGCGCTCGTCGGCCGCGTGTCCTGTGAACGCGTCACGTCGCGCATCGCGACCTTCGGCGGCGGCGGCGTGGACTCGGGCGGCGGCGTGGGCTCGGGCGGCTTTGCCTCTTCGTCTTTCGGCTGCGTGTAGAGATCGACCGAAACCGGATCTTGCGCGCGACGGATTGGCGGCGCTGGCAGCGACATTGCCGCCGCGAGCAGCGCGGTGTGGAAAACCACCGACCCTGTGATCGCCCCGATACGCAAAAAGCCTTGTTCCTTTGGACCCTGGTTTGCCCTTACGCGTTGGCCTATAGCACGGATATTCCCTAGGTACCCGTCTCGTAAGGCTCAGGACCGCTTCACCGGTAGCGCCGGGAACGACTGACACACCGGCATCATCTGGATCCCGTTGATGTTCACGTGCGCTGGGAGGCTGATCACCCACAGCACCGTCTCCGCAATGTCCTCCGGCAAGATGGGCTGCGCACCTTCGTACACCTTGCTCGCCCGCTCCTTGTCGCCGCGGAAGCGCACCTCGGAGAACTCCGTGCCGCCACACAGGCCCGGCTCGAGGTTGGTCACGCGCACCGGCGTCCCGAAAAGGTCGGCGCGCAGGTTGAGGCTGAACTGATCTACGAACGCCTTCGTCGCGCCGTACACGTTTCCCCCCGGGTAGGGCACGAAGGCCGCGATCGAGCCCAGATTCACGATGTGACCCCGCCCGCGCGCGATCATGCCGGGCAGGCACATGCGCGTGAGGTACATGAGCCCCTTCACGTTGGTGTCCACCATCGTTTCCCACTCGTCGAGGTTGGCCGACTGCGCCGGTTCGAGCCCGAGGCCGAGCCCTGCGTTGTTCACCAACACGTCGATGTTCGCCCACGTGGGCGGAAGCCCATCGACGAGCGCCTGACACGCGGCGCGATCGCGGACGTCGAGCACGCGCGGCAGGCACGCATCGCCGAGCTCCCGTTGCAACGCGTCGAGGCGCTCCTGCCTGCGGCCCGTTGCGATGACACGATGACCGCGACGCACGAGCTCGCGCGCGATCGCGAGCCCGAAGCCAGCCGTCGCGCCGGTGAGGAGCGCGGTCAGGGAAGTGGATGAGGAGGACATGGCCGATCCATACCGCAGACGTTGGCGTGATGGATCCGCTTGCGTGCGCCCAATCAATCAGTCATGCGGATCCTCCTCGCTTGTTGCTTGTGGCTGTCGGCGTGCGGCGTGAACGACCTCGGCGCGCAGTGCCAGGTTGCGGTGAAGAGCGCGTCCGAAACGGGGACCGCGATCGCGCGGGATCACCCCGCCTGCGCGTCGGGCTTGTGCCTGCTCGTGCCGAGTCAAACCAACGTGGCTGCGTGCACGCGCTCGTGTGATGGCGACGACGATTGTCACGCGAACGACCGGTTCTCTTGCGCCGCCGGCTACGCGTGCGCGATCGCCGTGCAGGTCGGCTCCGAGTGCTGTCGCAAGCTGTGTATCTGCCGCGACGACCTGGTGCCGGGCTTCAACAGCGACGAAGCCGGACAGGTCGTCACGCCGCTTGCGTGCGACGCGGCGCGCAACCCGCGGCTCACGTGTCCCAACCTCCTCGACCCGAAGCTCTAGCGTCCGGGGTGGCGCCTACTTCTTCTTGAGCGTGCGCGTGAACTCCACCTTGCCGTCGAGGCCGATGAACTCTGCGGTGAGCTTGTGCTCGTCGACCACGACGTACAGGAAGCCGAGCGTCTCGGCCTGGTATCGCGTGGGGTTGGTGCCGATGATCTGCGTCACCGACGATCCGGCACCCGACACCGCGAGCTCCGTGCCATTGCACGTCTCGGTGAGCCACTGTCGGTCGTGGTCGTGACCCGCGAGATAGAGGTCCGCCTTCCCGCACACGCCCTTCTCGAGATAGGACTTCACCGCCGCGCCGCCCGTGAGCGGGTCGGAGAACGCCTGGTCGTACATGCCCGCGTTGCCGTGGGGGCCGTTCGAGCGATACGGGTGGTGACCGAACGCGATCTTCCACGGTCGCGTGGAGGTCGCGAGCCAGGTGCCCACCTTCGTGGGCCCGTCGGTGTTCGCGCCCCACAACACCCCGTTGGTATCGAGCGCGAAGAACTCCGCCGCCCCACTCTCGAAGTGGTAGCTGCGCGCGGGAAGCCGCCACTTCTTCGAGAGCTTCGAGTACGCGATCTCGCTGTCGGGCTTGTCGAACTCGTTGCCCATGCCGCGACCGCCGTAGTCGTGGTTGCCGAGCGCCACGTAGAACGGTGCGTCGATGTCCGCGTAGGGTTGCTCGAACTTCGTCTGGAACTGCGGATCGGTCGGCGAGCTGACGCCGCTATCGTAGATGTTGTCGCCGAGGAGCAGCACGAAGTGGCAGCCGTCGCGCTTGCACCTTTGCGCCATGGCACTGGCAACCGCAACCTGCCCGTTGCGACCCGAGCCCGTATCTCCGACAGCGATGAAGCGGAGTGGGCCCTTCGGCTGCGGCGCCAATGGGACGGAAGGGTCCGCCTGTGCCAGCCCCGGCACGGCCGTGGCCACTACGAAGATCGTCACCACGAAACTGGAAGTGAGCCCGCGCGACCGCATGCGCCTCGCTAGTAGCACGCCCCACGCGTGCATTGTCATCGGCAGGGCTTCGCGGTACCGTGTGCGTCCGAATTTCCCGTCGGAGCGCAGCCCCCATGAGCGACAAAAAAAGCATCGGCAAGAAAGTGCTCGGCTGGTTCGTCGAGACCGAGGGCGACGCCCAGGCCGGTCACGAGTCCACCGATGAGCTCATCGCGAAGTACGCGAACGAGTCACCGCCACCGCCACCGCCACCCGAGATGAAGCTCACGGGTGAGCTGCCGAAGGCGGAAGGCGGCAAGGTCGACTTCCCCGCCGTGTTCCGCGCCGCCGGTGTCGACGACGAGGAGCAAGGCCGCGTCGAAAAAGCCCGCAGCCTCCTCGGCACGCTGCCCGCTTCCACGCCGAAGGATGTCGCCAAGCAGATCGTCGAGGCGTCACTGAAAGCTTTTGGCTATCCGGTGAAGGCGATCATCGAGGCGGGCGCACAGGAGATCCAGGCGCTCGAGGTCTACATCCAGGCCGGCCAGCGCGACACGCAGTCACTGCTACAACAATCCACCGAACGCATGACCGCGCTGCAGACCGAGATCGAGAACATCAAGAAGGTCATGGGGCAGCAGGTCTCGTCGCAACAAGCGCTCATGCAGGCGTGCAATCAAGAGAAGCTGCGCGTGCAGAGCGTGCTCGAGTTCTTCGGTCAGGACGCGATCGCCCGGGTCGTTCAGCAATCCCCCAAGCTCGCCGAGCAGGCGTAGGAGCCCACGATGTCCGAAGGCGCAGGTTTCTTCACGCGAGTCTCGAACCTCTGGAAGGGCTTCGTCAGCCTCTGGATCTCCGATATCGAAAAAGAGCACCCGGAGATCGCGTACGAGAACGCCATCAACGGCATGATCGAGAAGTACTCGCGCCTCAAGAAGGCGACCGCAGCGATCATTCGTCGCCGGGAAGAAGTCTCGGAGCGCCTCGGCACCGTGACCAAGGAGCTCGCGCAGGTCACGGCCGACCTCAACGTCGCCATCGAGACGAACCAAGACGATCTGTCCGTGGTCCTCATCCAGAAGAAGAACACGCTCGAGAAAGAGAGCGCCGACCTGAAGGCCGATCTCGAGGTCGCGCAGAAGGATGCCGACGCCGCGAAGAGCTCGCTGATGACCGTGCAGGGCGAGATCAAGAAGCTGAAGGCCGAGAAGGACAACATGCTGGCGAAGATGGCCAGCGCGCAGGCTCGCATCCGCATCAACGAGCAGCTGGAAGGCCTCTCCGTCGACGCCGAGGTCAAGGCGCTCGACAACGTCCGCGAGCACATCAAGAACACGATCTCGGAGGCCAACCTCGGCTCCGAACTCAAGAGCACCGACCTCGATCAGCGCCTCGCAGGGTTGCGCCAGGGCTCGGGCGACGTCACCGCGAAGCAGCAACTCGCCGAGCTCAAGGCGGCTGCAGCAGCGAAGAAGGCTGGCCAAAAGACGATGTAACGAGCGCGACTGCGCGGCGCAGATCACGGACGCCGTTGGGAGGTCAAAAGACCTCAAACGACCTCCCTATACCTTCCTCGACCCTTCCTCGACCCTCTTTCCTGGAGAACCCTTCGATGTTGATCGACCAGCTCCGATTGCAGCCGCTCCCGCGCATCGTCCCGCCGGATCCCGAAACCTTCCTGCGCGAATACGTCGAGAAAGGCATCCCCGTCGTGCTCGCTGGCGCTGCGTCTTCCTGGCCCTGCGTTCGCAAGTGGAGCTCGGCGTACCTTAGCGAGCGCTGCGGCGACAACAAGGTCGAGCTCCGCCATATCGACGCGACACACACACCGCGATCTCGACCAAGAAGTCGACCGTCGCCGACTACCTGCGCACCATCGCCGGCGGCACGAACGGCATCGAGTACCTGGCGGAGACGCCCATGTTGCAGGCCTTGCCGCAGCTCCTAGACGATGTCCCTGCGGATCCGTACACCGGAATCGATGCGGATCGAACCTTCGTGATGCTTGGGGCGAATACGTATGCTCCTTGCCATTTCCACCCGTCGAACGAGGCCATATCGACCCAGGTGCTCGGGCGGAGGCGCTTCGTGCTCTTCGCGGCCGATCAGCGACCCTACCTCTATCCGCGCAAGGCGTATCAATTCGCACTACCCAATTTCTCCCACGTCGACTGGCAGGCCGACGACATCGCCAAATGGCCGCTCCTCGCGCAGGCCCAAGGCCACGAAGCGATCTTGGAGCCCGGAGACTCGATCTACTTGCCGGTGCAGTACTGGCACGCGGTCTTCTCGCTCGATGGATTGAGCGTGTTGCTCGCGCGATTCTTCCCCTCTTCTTTCCGTCGCTACCACTACCCGACGCCAGGACTCACGGTGCTCGCCTGGCACGCCTTCTTCTTCACGCCGATGCGACTTCTCGATCTCACGCTCGGCAACGCGATGCACATCAAGAATGTGCCTGGGCGGAAGACGGACGTGAAGGACAGCGAGTGGCTCGCGGTCCTTTTGCGCCATGGGCTCATCCGCAAGAGTTACGTGCCGCCCAAGGATCTACGCGAGCTGCGAGAGTTGCTGCGTTACCGAATCAAACTGGTGCAGAGCCGAACTGCGGAGCTGTGACCGAAGCTGGAAATGAGTTTGGAATCATCGGCCCATCCTACGGCGAGCGGAGCCGCATCTTCCGCGGTTCGGCCACCCAACGAGCCGTTGTACGGCGTTCGAGCTGGTCAACGTTCCACGTCTGTGCCAGATCTCCCTCGTCGTGAGCCGTCTAGTCCCGCTTCGTCGCCGAGAGCACGAGCACGCGTTCTTGCCGACGACGCGCGCCGAGGTGCTCGCGCGTGGCTGGACCGAGCTCGACGTCATCATCATCTCCGGTGACGCGTACGTTGATCACCCCGCGTTCGGCCCGCCGCTCATCGCGCGCTTCCTCGAAGGTCGCGGGCTGCGCGTCGGCATCATCGCGCAGCCCGACTGGCAATCTGCCGAGCCGTTCCGCGCACTCGGTCGCCCGCGACTCTTCTTCGGCATCTCGGCCGGCAACATGGACTCGATGCTCAACCGCCTCACCGCGCAGAAGAAGAACCGCGGTGAAGACCAGTACTCGGCGAGCGGCAAGCGCGACGCGCGGCCCGATCGCGCCACCATCGTGTACGCGCAGCGCGCGCGCGAGGCGTATCCCGACTGCCCGATCGTCCTCGGTGGCATCGAGGCCTCGCTGCGGCGTATCGCGCACTACGACTACTGGAGCGACAACGTGCGTCGCTCCATCGTGCTCGACGCGAAGGTCGACCTCTTGATCTTCGGCATGGGCGAGCGCCCCGTGTGGGAGCTCGCGCAACAGCTCAAGGCGCGCATTCCCAAAGGTCAGCAAGCGAAGCGCGAAGACCTGCACCAGCTGCGCGATATCCGGGGGACGGCGTTCCCGCTCAGCGCGGGCGAGGCCGAGGCCTACTGCGCGTATCCGTCGGACCGCGTCAGCGACGGTCGAACCGTCATCATGCCGAGCTTCGAAGAGGTGCGCACCGACAAGACGAAGTACGCGCTCGCGTCGCGCATCCTCCACTACGAGACCAACCCGTACAACGCGCGGCCTCTCTTGCAGCGCGATACACCGACGGGACAAGCGGTCTACTTCAACCCTCCGGCGCTCCCGCTCGAGACCGAGCAGATGGACGAGCTGTACGATTTGCCGTTCAACCGCGCGCCCCACCCGATGTACGAGGGACAGACCGTTCCCGCGTTCGAGACGGTGAAGCACTCGGTGGTGATCATGCGCGGCTGCTTCGGCGGCTGCACGTTCTGCTCGATCACGGAGCACGAAGGGCGCGTGATCCAAAACCGATCGGCCGACTCGATCCTGCGCGAGCTGCGCACGCTGCGGCGCATGCCAGACTTCCGCGGCGTGGTGTCCGATCTCGGCGGGCCGACGGCGAACATGTACGAGATGAAGTGCGAGGACGAGAAGTTCGAGTCCAAGTGTCGTCGTCTGTCGTGCGTGCATCCCGGCGTGTGCGAGCACCTGAAGACCGACCACGGTCCACTCATCGATCTCATGAAGAAGGTGCGCAAAGAGGAAGGCATTCGCCACGTACATATCGCCTCGGGCGTACGCACGGATCTCGTCGTGGAAGGGACACGCGGGCAGGAGTATTTGGAAGAGCTCACGCGGCACCACGTGGGTGGCCAGCTGTCGGTCGCCCCCGAGCACGTGAGTGAAGCCACGCTGAAGCTCATGAAGAAGCCGCCGATCGCCGGCTACGACACGTTCACCGAGCAGTTCAAGTGCGCTTCGGAGAAGGCGGGCAAGGATCAATACCTCATCCCGTACTTCATCTCGGGGCACCCGGGCTCCACTCTGCGCGACATGGTGGCGATGGCGCAGTATCTCAAGAAGAAGGGCTATCGCCCGCGCCAGGTGCAGGACTTCATCCCCACACCGATGTCGCTCGCGGCGACCATGTACCACTCGGGCCTCGATCCGCTCACCATGAAGCCCTGCTACACGGCGAAGGGCTTGCGCGAGAAGCGCCTGCAAAAGGCATTGCTCCTCTACTGGGATCCAGAGCAAGCCGAGCTCGTTCGCGAGGCGCTCGTGGAGGCCGGCCGCAAGGATCTCATCGGCACGCGCCCGGAGTGCTTGGTCGGGCCGGAGCCGGGCGCGCGTCGCGGACCGCAGCGACCTCCGCGTAAAACCGACGTTGCCACGCCGTCGACGCAAAAAACGTCAGACCGTCGCCGTCGCTGAATGGACGCAAGCAGTCGCGATCGCGTGATCGCTTGCGATTCGGAGATGGCACGTTCGGCGTAACGAAGTTGCGCATGAGCTCCGCACCACGCATCGAGACCGCGGGCTCCCTGCACGTGCTGCTCATCGACGAGTCGTACCTCAGCCTCGGCGCACTCACGTCGCGCTTCCGCCGAACGCGTGCCGAAGAGCCGCCGGGAGGACGTTCACACCACACTCGGCGTCTGCATCTCCCTCATGGCACGAGCCGAGAAGCATCGCCAATCGCTTGACGCAGAAGCGTCAGGCGCACACCTACATGAACGTAGATCGCCCCATCTCACGTTAGACATTTCAGCGGCTTTCGTTTGGCATGTGAGGTGAACAACCACGCGCATGCGCGCGGCAGCACCCATCGTCGAGTCTCGCTTGGACACACTCCACGTCCTCGTGATTGACGAGTCCTGCGCCGCGACCGAGCTCCTCGAGGCGCGCCTCCGCAATGCCTCGGTGAAGGTGCACCACTGCATCCGCGCGATCGATGCAGTCGCGATGGCCGTCGAGCACGACCCGGACTACGTGTTCATCGACTACGCTTTGTTCTCCGCGAATCCGAAGACGGTTCGCCGCAAGCTCAACACCGATCAGCGCACGCGCCACATCCCCGTCTCGTTCCTGCTCGACTCGAGCGCGGCATGGGAGACCAATCTCTTCGACGGAGACTATGTGGCGCTGCCTTTCGAGGAAGACCGCCTCGAGCGCGCGCTCGGCATCGCCTGACGTGACGCGGCCTACACCCCGCGTTACCATCGCCAGCTGATGATCCACGAGACGCAGGGACGAGCCATCGGCTACGAGGTTCGTGGGGAAGGGCCGGCGGTGGTTTTGCTTCACCCGTTTCCGTTCGATCGCCGCTACTGGGCGAAGACGTCCCTGCCGGGGTTCCGCGTGATCTCCGTGGACGCGCGCGGCTATGGCGATTCATCGCTGAGCGGTGAGGTCACCATCGACGATCTGGCAGACGACGTGTTGACCGTGCTCGATCACCTGGGCATCCCGATGGCCGCGGTGCTCGGGCTCTCGATGGGTGGCTACGTTGCGCTCTCGATCGCAGCCCGACATCCGCATCGGTTGTCGGGGTTGGTGCTGGCCGACACCCGCGCTGGCGCGGATGGCGAGACGGCGCGCGCGAACCGCAACGCAGCGGCGGCCGAGATCCGCGAGCACGGGCCCAGCTCGTTCCTCGACGACACCGCCGTCCGCTTGTGCGGTCGCTCGGCGAGCGACGCGATGCGCTCGCGCGTGCAGAAGCTCGCGGCCAAGTCGTCGCCCGACTTCGCGCACGCGCTCCCGGCCACCTTGCTCGCGTTGCGCGACCGTCCCGACCGCACCAGCGTCCTGTCCGAGCTGCGCTTGCCGGTGCTCGTGGTCGTCGGCGAAGAAGACGTGGTCACGCCGCCCGACGATGCGCGTGCCATGAAGCGCGCTATCCCCGGCGCGCAGCTCGTCGAGCTGGCGAGCGCGGGGCACCTCACCAGCCTCGAGGTCTCCGAGGACTTCGAGCGCACCGTGACGGCGTTCCTCGAGTCGAACCTCCTCGCGACGTAGCCAGCACCTGCCCGTCGGATTCACTGAAGCAGTCGATGTACGAGGCGGAGCAATCGCTGCGCAACATCATCGACCGCGAGGGCCTCACGTCCACGCCGCTCGGCACCGGCCCGGCCACGGCAGAAGACCTCGACATCGTCGGCCTGCTCTCGTCCCTGTAGACCCCAGCCGACAGCGCCTCGCGGCCACACCCGTCCCGGCGCCGACGCTGATTTCAGGCATGTGGCCTTGGCATGTGGCCTGCACTGAGCGATGCCATGTCCTTCTTCTCCCGCACGTTCCTCGCCGTTGCCCTCACGGGCTCCGTGTTGTCCGCCGTGCCCGCGTTCGCAGGCTCCGAAGGGACTCCAGCCGGATCCGCGCAGCGCCTCGCTAAACAGAAGATCAAGGTCCGGGTCGTGCAGCCGAGCTTTGCAGCGTCCCATCCGGCCCATAACATCTTGCAGATCCAGGCAGAGAACACGGATTCTGCCAAGCGTCAGATTCAGGCAGCGGCCGCGCGCCTCCAAGCTGAGACGCCGGGCGCTTGGCGCGTCAAGGTCACGATCAAGAGCGTGTCGCACGACGACGGGTTCAGTCGCGGCGGCGGCCACCGTGAGCTGGCCACCGTCGTGAAAGCGAAGATCGAAGCCTTCGACAAGTAGCGCGAGGCCGCGGCTCACACCGCCTGCGCGATGACCTCGCGCGGCTTCGATCCGTTCGACGCACCGACGATCCCTTCCTTTTCCATCTGCTCCACCATGCGGGCAGCGCGGTTGAAGCCGACCTGTAGCCGCCTCTGGATCATCGACACCGAGGCCATGCGCGTCTCGCACACGAGGCGTACGGCTTGGTCGTACATCTCGTCCTTGTTCTCGTCGCCGAAGTCGAGGCCGCCGTCGTCATCCTCGCTCTCGCGAGGCTTCAAGATGTCCATGTCGTAGACCGGCTGGCCCTGGGTCTTCAGGAAGTCGACCGTTTCTTTGATCTCTTCTTCCGTCACCAGCGCGCCGTGGATGCGGCGCAGCGCTGCACCGCGATCCGAGAACAGCGAGTCGCCCTGACCGAGGAGGCTCTCCGCGCCCTGCTGATCGAGAACGGTGCGCGAGTCGATCTTCGAGGCGACCTGGAACGCGATGCGTGACGGAAAGTTCGCTTTGATGAGCCCGGTGATGACGTCCACCGACGGGCGCTGCGTGGCGAGGATGAGGTGGATGCCGACGGCGCGCGCTTTTTGTGCGATGCGCGCCACCGAGGTCTCGACGTCCTTCGGCGCGACCATCATGAGGTCGGCGAACTCGTCGATCACGACCACGATGTACGGCAGCTTCCGCGGTGGCGGCTCCTTCGCCTTTTCCTCGGCAGCCTGGTGCGCGGCGCGCGCGCGCGAGATGTCGTCGAGGATCTCGTTGTTGACCACGCCGCCCGCCTCGCGCACGGCTTGCTCGTTCGCGTCCACCTCCACTTCGCGGGTCGAGCCGTCGCCGTGGTCGAGCGAGATGATGACTGTCGGCGGCGGCACCTCGGTGTTGGTCTCGGCGATGAGCTTCTCGATCTTCTTGTTGTAGCTGACGAGGTCGCGAACCCCGGTCTTCGAGACGAGCTCGTAGCGACGCTCCATCTCGTCGACGGCCCACTTGAGCGCGAGGTTCGCTTTCTTCGGATCGGTCACCACCGGGAGCAGGAGGTGCGGGATGCCTTCGTAGATGGAGAGCTCGACCATCTTCGGGTCGATCATGATCATGCGAACTTCTTCGGGCGTGGCATTGAACAGCATCGAGCAGATCATGCCGTTCACCGACACCGACTTGCCGGAGCCGGTGGTGCCAGCGACGAGGAGGTGCGGCATCTTCGCGAGGTCGACGCACACCGGCAGGCCGGCGATGTCCTTGCCGAGGCCGAGGGTGAGCTTGCTCTTGGCCTTCACGAACTGCTCGTCGATGAGGATTTCCTTCAGATACACCTTGGCGCGCGACCGGTTCGGCACCTCGATGCCGATCGTGCCCTTGCCGGGGATCGGCGCCACGATGCGCACGCTGGTCGCCTCGAGCGACATGGCGAGATCGCTCGACAGGCCGGTCACCTTCGTGAGCTTCGTGCCATCGACTAGCTTCACCTCGTACATGGTGACGACGGGACCGGGATGGATCTGCACCACCTGCCCCTTCACGCCGTAGTCCGCGAGCGTCTTCTGCAGGCGCTCGGCCAGCGCGAGCATGGCATTCTTGTCCATACCGGCTTCGGCTTGCTCCTGGTAGTCGAGCAGATCCAGCGACGGCGGATGATACCCGCCCACCGCAGGGATGAAGGTCGGCTTCTGCTCCTTGACGGCCTTCTCGATCTCCTTCGGTTTCTTCGTCGGCGGCGCGGTCTGCACGATCATCGGGACCGGCGCTGCTGCGAGCTTGGCGGGCGCATCGAGCGTGGACACCGCGTTCCCCACGAGATCCGACGTGTCGTCCGGCTCGTGCGCGAACGCAGCCGCGGTCTCCTGCAGATCGACCAACTGCGCTTCGTCGTCGCGCTTCTTGCTGCGCAAATTTTTCTGCGGCGTGACCACCACCGGCGCGATCGCACCCTCGATGTCTTCCACTTCCTCATCCTGCGTGTCGTCGCGGCGCTTCTTCTTGGCGACGAGCTTGATCGCGCTGCGACGCTCCACGGCCTGCCGCGCGCGCTCCATCTCTGCACCGCGCTCTTCTTCCTCTTGCTCTTCTTCGCCGCGCGCAGCTTCGTCTTCGTCGTCGGTGCCACACTCGGGGAAGATCGCGCGCACGCTCTCCCACGCGAAGCGAGCGCTCGCCTTCGCCGCGACGACGATCAGCTGGGCGATGCCGCGCAGCGACAGCGGCGTCATCAGCACCGCGGCACACAGCAGCGCGACCGCAGCGACGAGACCGGTACCGACCTTGCCAAACAACGAGACGAGCAGCTCGGCGGTGTACTCACCGACGATGCCGCCCGGCGCGTGACCGTGCAGGCGATACGTGGGCAGCGCGAGGTGCAGCACCATCACGAGCCCGAGCGTTCCAGCGAGGCCGGCGGCGACGGTGGTCCACCTTGGCTTCAGGTTTCCGCCCGTGAGGCAACGCAGCGCGACGTAGCCCATCGTCCATACGGCGAAGTAGGCAGCGACGCCGAGCACGGCGTAGAAGCCCCCCGCCAGTGCGCCACCAGCGGGGCCCATGAGGTTGCCCTTGCCGAACTGAAACGAGACGAGGCTCAGGCCAGAGAACAACGCGATGCCGAGCAGCACGATGCCGCCCACTTCCCGTCCTCGGGTGCTGCCGTCTTCCTCGTCACGAGTTGCTACTGCACGTCGCATCATTCACTCCAGGTGCTGCGCGGAGAGACTACCTACATGTGGGTGACGATCGTACCTAGGCGCACCTAGCCTCGCAACAAAACCGTTTACACTTGCGGCCATGGCCTCTGCCTTGGACGACCTGGTCACGGTGTTAGCCCTGGAACGCACTGAGGAAAATGTCTTTGTCGGCCAGAGCGAGGATCTCGGCTGGGGCAGGCTGTATGGCGGCCACGTCATGGGCCAGGCGCTGTCCGCGGCCACGCAAACGGTGCCGCCCGAACGGCTCGCGCACTCGCTGCACGCGTACTTCCTGAGGCCGGGTGACGTCGCGATGCCGATCCGCTACGAGGTCGATCGCATCCGCGATGGATGGTCGTTCACCACGCGGCGTGTGGTCGCGATCCAGGACGGCAAGGCGATCCTGAACCTCGCGGTGTCATATCAAACCGAAGAGCCGGGCATCGAGCACCAAGACGAGATGCCCGTGGTGACGCAGCCGGAGGATCTGCCGCGCGATCAGGATCGCATCCGCGCGATCCAGGATTGCTTACCGCCGTTCCTCGTCGAGCGCTTGCTGTCGGAGCGTCCGTTCGACTTTCGCACCGTCGATCCGCCGGCCGATCCACTTCATCCGCCGAAGGGTCCCGCGGAACGTGCGGTGTGGCTGCGAACCAACGGCCCACTCCCCGACGACCTCCCGCTTCACCAAGCCCTGTTGGTCTACGCGTCGGACAACAGCCTGCTCGGTACGTCCCTCGCACCACACGGCCTCACGTGGCTGTCGCGCGGCCTCGAGCTGGCGAGCCTCGACCACGTGATGTGGCTGCACCGACGGTTCCGCACCGACGAGTGGCTGCTGCACGTGATGGACAGCCCCGTCGCGCGTGGCTCACGCGCGCTCAACCGGGGTCGCATCTTCAATCGTGCTGGACAGCTCGTCGCATCGACGGCACAAGAAGGGCTCGTGCGTCAGAAGCCGAGGGAGAAGCCGTGAACCGGATCCTGTTGAGCATGGCCTTGAGCGTGGCCATCGTTGGAAGTAGCGCCTGTGGCGTGCAGCAAGAGCTGTTCAACCTGCGCGTGCGCGACCTCGATCGCTGCAGCGCCGAGCTCGCGCGTACGCAAGGCGACCTCACGGCGACCCGCGCGAACGCGGATCAGCTCGCATCGGACAGCTCCGATCTGCGCGATCGCCTCAACACCATCGAAGGCGATCGCAGCCGGCTCTCGAAGACGCTGCAGTCGCAGAGCTCCAACTTCGAGCAGTTCAAGAACGCCGCCACGCTCGCGCAGCGACGGATGGATCTGTACGAAGACATCATGCACAAGCTGCAACCCCTCGTGGAGAAGAAGCTCCTCGAGGTGGACACCACGAAGGGCCGCCTGCTGATCCGCATCGCCGAAGCGTCCTTGTTCGACTCGGGCAAGACCGACCTGCGCGCCGAGTCCCAAGCCCTGCTCCACGAGCTCGCGTCGGTGATGAAGCAAGTGAACCGCGACTTCCTCATCGCCGCCCACAGCGACAACCAACCCGTGGCGCCGAAGGGCATCGTCTACCGCTCCGCGTGGGAGATGACGGTCGCCCGCTCCGTCGCCGTCGTGCGCTTCTTCCAGGGCGAAGGCGTGGACCCGCGCAGGCTCGGCGCCGCGGGCTACTCCGAGTTCAGCTACCTTTCGCCCAACGCGGACGACACGGCCAAGCAAAAGAACCGTCGCATCGAGCTCATCGTGATGCCCGCGCAAGACGAGTTGCTACCGCTACTGCCGGCGCTCGAGCTGCGCAAAGCGGAGCACACCGTGATGCCGAAGGTGCCGGTGACTGCGCCTGCACCGGTGCCGACGAATTAGGTTCGCTCAGCCTGTCGTGCGACGGCGCAAGAGCACTGCGGCGACGACCAAGATCGAGATCCATGCGTAGCTCGGGTTCCGCGATGACGCCATCGAGCAGCCGCCGCTCTGTCCAGTGGTGGTCCCGGCATCGCCGGTGCCAGTGGTGCCGCCGAGATCGTTCGCGGTGTGTGGGAGCTCACCATCGGCGGCGATGATGCGCGGATCGATGAAGGTCGAGACGTACTTGTCGAGATTGGTCGCGTTGCCGGGCCCATCGCAGTTCGGGGGACCGGACGAGGTGATGCCGACGACGACCTCTTGGCCACCCTGCGTCATCAGGACCGGACCTCCGGAGTCGCCGTCGCAGGTGCCATGGGTCGCGTCGCCGGTGGTGACGAAGTCGGCCGTGATCGACTTTATCGTCGTCGAGACCTGCCGCCGCATATTCGCTGGCGCGGGACTCATCGGATCGCTGTCGCCGAACCCGACCAACCGTACCGAAGCGCCGACGTCGGCTTGGGCGAGCGCGCTGCGATTGATGGGCATCGGCTTTATTGTCAAGGGCGCCTCGACGATGACCACACCGATGTCGTGACCGTTATCCGGCATGAACATCTGAAACGCGGGATCGGAGACGACGCTCGCCACGTTCGCGTAGAAGGCCGAGCCAGTCTGCGCCTCGTCGTTCAGATCGTTCCCGAGGAACACTGCGAACGTGGCGCCTGCGCCGACATTCGAGGGGTCGACGCACAGCGCTGAGGTCAGCACGACGTGGGGTGAGACCACCACACCGGAGCAGTACAACGCTCTCGAGCTCGTCTGTGCCGCGACCACCACCACGGCCCGATCTCCCGTGTCGGCGCTCCCCCCTACGATGGCGAGCCGATCGCGTTCCACGGGAGAGGCACAGGCGACCAGCGACGACAGGCCTACGAGCGCAAACGCGAGTGACGGGCGACGCATGGGTTCTCCTCTAGTTGGAACCAGAAATCATACACCAGCAATGGTGGCCAGCGCTTCGGTCGCGTGGTCGATGAGCGCGCGCTGCACGCGTTTCATCACACGGTCGGCGTTGCAATACAGATGGATGATCTCCGCCGGGAGATCGCGCCACTCATCCACCTGGACCTTCACCAGGCGCCGATCGCGCAGGTAGTGATCGGCCGCGATGACGGGGCCGAACACGAGCTGCTCGCTCTTCGCCGCCAGCTCGAGCCCGAGGCCGATGGCCTCCACCTCTTGGCCCAGCGTACGGCGGCTGCGCACGAGGGGGCAGCCATCCTCGACGGGAATAGCCTGTCCGCTCACCACGTACAGCGGGCTGATGAATGGCACACCCGCAAGCGCGTTCTCTGCCACCGGTCCCTTGCCCAGCTTCTTGGCCAGCCCTGGTGATGCGAACAGCGAGCGCTCGAGCGGACCAAGCGGCGTCTCCACCCACGGCTCCGAGAAGCGCTCCTTGCCGACGGTGAGCGCGAGATCGAACAGACGCTCGTGCGCGTACGCCCGCAGCAACATCGGCGGCATCGACATGCAGCGCAAGCGATGATCGGGAATCGTGGTGGCGATGTGCGGCACGAAGAAGCTCTGCAGATAGCTCGGCGCCGCGATGGTGAGCTCGGGCAGCGTAGCTTCCGAGCCGTCGCTGCGCAGGCTGCGCAAGCGTTGCACGAGATCCTCGAGGCGCGGCACCAGGTCGAGACCTTGCTCCGAGATACTGATGCCACGAGCACCGCGCACCAGCAACGCGACGTTCAACGACTTCTCGAGGCGCACCACCGCCTTCGAGACCTGCGACGGCGTCACCGCCAGCATGCGCGCTGCGCCCGTGACGGAGCGCGCACGACAGACAGCCAGGAAGGTGCCGATGTCGGCCACGCGCAGCTCGTTGGGCGAATCGCTCACGTGCGGTTCACCTTATCAGAGCCTGTGCGGTGAACTCCGGAAACGCGTGCACGCCGTGCAGCAACTGGTCGAGGTAGCGACGCCAATGCACTACGGGGTCTCCGGCGCCAATGCGCTGTCGAGCGCCCGGCTCAGATCTTCTTCGACAGGGTCGAGCGCCTCGGCCGCCGCGAGTGTCTCGAGTTGCGAGCCCGCATCGTCGAACAGCAGGTCTTCGCGATCGCCCGTGTCTTCCGGGCTGAGGTCGCGCTCAGCGACCTCAGCTTCACCGACGGGGGTGGGCGTTCCCGTGGGAGACGTGGGCTGATCCGCCAGGAACTTCGCTACGGCCTCGGCCGCCTTGCGCGTCATCCCCGGCGCGCGCTCGATCGCCTCCACGCTGGCCTCGCGCACGGCCTTCACCGATCCAAAATGTTTCAGCAGCTCCTTCTTGCGGCGGTCGCCGATGCCCGGCACGTCGTCGAGCGTGGAGCGCAACGTCTTGTTGCCGCGCAGCTTGCGATGGAACGTGATCGCGAACCGATGGGCCTCGTCGCGGATGCGCGCGAGCAGGAACAGCTCCGACGAGTTCGCGCGCAGCTTGATGGGCTCCTTCGCCTTCGCGAGGAATACCCGATCGGGATGCTTGGTGCCTTCCGTGTCCTCGCGCTCCTTCGCGAGACCCACCACGTCCATGCCCTGCGGCCCGGTGTCGATCTTCGCGTCGCGCAGCGCAGCCAGCGCCGAGCCCAGCTGGCCCTTGCCACCGTCGATGACGAGCAGATCCGGCACGGCCCAACCCGTCTTGGCTTCGTTGGTGTCGGCCGTCTTGCTGCGGCGAAAGCGACGCGAGAGCACCTCGTACATCGACGCGAAGTCGTCGTTGCCCACCGTCTTCACCTTGAACGTGCGGTACTCGCTCTTCGCCGGCTCTCCGTCGATGAACACCACCATCGACGCGACCGTGAGCGTGCCCTGCAGGTGCGAGATGTCGAAGCACTCGACCCGATGTGGGATCTTCTTCAGCGACAACCGTTGCTGCAAGCGACTGAGCGCGAGCTCGGCATCCTCGGCCTTGTTGCGCCGAGACACGAAGGAGCTGCCTGCGTTCTTGTCGGCGAGCTCGACGAGCCGCCGCCGCGTCCCACGTTGCGGCGCGGAGATCTCCACCTTGCGGCCGCGCTTCTCCGTCAGCCACTCGCTCTTCACCACCGCGTCTTCGATGCCGCAGGGTAGCAAAACCTCGTCGGGCAGGTAGTTGCCGAGGTCGTAGTAGAGCGCGACGAACGAGGACACGATTTCGTCGGTGGGCAGCTCTTGGCCGGCAAACGAGAAGTTGCGCCGGCCGAGCAGCTTTCCGTTGCGCACCGACAGCACCACGATCTCCACCGAGGGCCCTTCGCGGTACAGGCCCACGATGTCCTGATCGTTGCGATCGGCGCTCACCACGCGCTGCGACTGCAGGGTCTGCTCGAGCGCAGAGAGCTGATCGCGCACCGCGCCCGCGATCTCGTAGTCGGTGTTGGCGGCGGCTTCTCGCATGCGCGCACGCAAGCGGGTGAGGAGCTCGTCGTCCTTGCCCTCGAGGAACATGGCCACGTCTTCCACCTGCTTGCCGTACTCCTCGGGCTTCACCGGGAACACGCACGGCGCATCGCAGCGCTTGATCTGAAATTGGAGGCACGGCCGCTTGCGCGAGCGCAGCACGTGGTCGGTGCAGGTGCGCAGCTTGAAGTGGCGGTTCACCACGGCGAGCGTCGCGCGGCACGAGCTGGCCGAGTGATACGGGCCGAAGTACTTCGCGCCGTCGGTGCCGAGCCGCCGCTTCACCTCGAGCCGCGGAAAGTGCTGCTTCGGATCGAGACGCAGCACGAGGTAGTTCTTGTCGTCGGTGAGCCGCACGTTGAAGCGCGGCTGGTGCTCCTTGATGAGGTTGTTCTCGAGGAGGAGCGCTTCTTTCTCGTTGTTGGTGATGACCGTCTCGATGTCGCCGAGCAAGCGATCGAGCAGCGCGATGAACGCACGGCCATCCCCTCCGCGGTTGAAGTAAGAGCGCACGCGCGCGCGCAACGAGGACGCCTTGCCGACGTACAGCACGCGCCCCTTCTTGTCCTTCATAAGGTACACGCCGGGCTCGGTCGGCAGCGTCTCGAGGATCTTGGCGACGCGCGCACTGGGCCCGGTTGCCGCCGGCGCCAATGTGGGGTCGGGGACCGGCTCTTCGTCGACCGGCGGGTCGCCATCCTGCGCCGTGAGCGTGTGCTTGTATTGATGCGCGCTGGTGGCCTCGAGCAGATCGGCGCGGCGATCGCGCGGAGGAGGACTGGCTTCCTTCTTCGCGCGGCTACGCTTGGCGGGCTTTCCCGGGTCGCTCATGGGAGTTCTCAGCATAGCTCGGCTTGTCTCCACCGCTCCACTCGCGCGAAAGACCCTGCTCGTCGACGGGCGTTTACCGCTCAATCGAGATGATTTGCACCCGCGTGCGAACGCGGGGTTGAAGTGGCGCGGTGACTTCGGTCTTCTTGCCATCGCCGAAGCGACCTCGGGCGACGGGCACCATCACCCCAGCGGGGCCAGCGCGAACCGTCGGCGCAGGAACCACGCGCCCGGGCATGGCTACGCTCACCCCTGCTTCCACAGTGAGTCGAACGACGACCGGGCCGCGTTCCGCGAGCCCACGCGCGGTGCCGAGAACCCGCTTGGCGGCGCGCAAAGCCTCCTCGTCGAGAGCGAAGCGATTGCTGGTCTTCGTCACACGGACGCGAACGGGTGCGCCTGCTTCTTCCACGACCGCTTCGAGCTCGACACGCTCCCACACGGCGGGCTCCTCGAAAGCCTCCTGCGCCGCGGTCACCTGCTCGTCGATGATGAGCTGCTTCTGCGTCCCGTCGGTCGTGAGATCGCGCACCCGATCGGTGCTGCGGTTCGGCGGCGCCGCCGCAGGCTCGCGTTGGCGCGCGACCTGCCGCGCGAGGATTCGGATCGGGTCTTCGCGGGTCACGGTCGACACCGGTGGCTGAAAGGCGAGGGTGATGCCGCGCACGACGGCTCGCCACGGCGCATCGACTTGCAGCGCCACGCGCGTGTCGGGTGAAGCGACCGCCGCGCCGAGCGCACTTTGGGGAAACAGGTTCACCTCGTCCGCGCGCGCGAGCGCGCCCACTAGACCGAAGCAAATGACCGCGATCCGTATCGATTGCACGCAACCTCCGCCCTGGGCGTTCAATGAACGCGCGACCGCGTTGCCAAGGAGTGTTTCAAGAGGCGGGCCAACATGGGTCGCCCTGAATTCCGCATCATCACTCATACCATCGCGCTCGGGGTCGTGCCCGTCGCGACAGACGTGTCAGATCTTCGACTCCCCGGTCTTCTGGTGTGGCGCGGGCTGATCGGGCACGCTTCTACCAAACCTGACGATCCTTGCCCCAACTACCTCCACGCTGAGGCTTTCCGACCTTTCGATGCGCCCGGACAAGTCCCGCGCCGCGGGCCCCCTCGGCGCCGAACATGCCGGCCTTGCGCTCGTCGTCGGCGCTGTGCTGTTCGCCGGTATGACGCTCTTCGCCAAGGGCGCGACGAAGGAGATCCCGGCCGCCGAGGTCGCGTTCGTGCGCTCCGCCTTCGGTCTTCTTGCGTGCGGGGTCGCCGCCACGCGTCGCCGCTTCGTTGCCACCAACAAGTGGGGCCTCTTCTGGCGCGGCTTCACCGGTGCCGTCGCGGTCACGTGCTTCTTCCTCGCCATCGAGCACCTGCCCGTCGGGATCGCGACGCTGCTCAACTACACGTCGCCCGTCTTCACCGCGTTGTGGGCTGCGCTCCTGCTCGGACAGCGCATCACCAGGCTCACGTTCATCGCCTTGCTGCTCACCACCTGCGGCATCGGCTTCGTGCTCGCGGGCCAGGCACCCCCGGGCTCGCTCGGGCTCGGCCTCTATCAGCTGATCGGGATGTTCGGCGCGATCGTCTCCGGCCTATCCATGGCCCTCATCGCCGATGTGCGTCGCACCGACGGCGCGTGGGAGATCTTTGCGGCGTTCTCGCTCGGCTGCCTGCTGGTGAGCGCGCCGCTCGCGCTCGTCCGCCCGGTGATGCCGTCCGCATACACATGGGCTTGCCTCGTCGGCGTCGGCATTTTCTCCGTCGCGGCGCAGCTGCTCATGACGCACGCGATGGGCTTCGTGCCGGCCACCATCTCCGGGGTGGTGAACCAGCTCACGCCCGCGGTCTCGCTGCTCGTCGGCTGGGTCGTCTTCAGCGAGCACTTCGGCGCAAAGACGGCGATCGGCATCGGCCTCACGAGCTGCGGCGCCGTCCTCGGCACCTACCTCTGTTGCCGAACTCACTGACGAGGATCGGCGGATCGGCGCATGCGCGCGATGGTCGCAGCGCGTCGTGTAGCTTGAGCTTCTTCAATCGAGCGGAAGCGTCTGACGCCGCGCAGCAGCGGAACCTTGCCGTAGGGATGCGCGCGCTCCCACGCCGCAGCGATGCGATCGAGGAGTGGCGCGATGCTCGCGCCAGCAACCCGAGGCATCTCGGAGACGTCGTGATAACGGCGCACGGGCACTACTTGCGCTCCTTGGGCGTAAAGTCGAACGCCTCCGCCAACATCTCAGCATCGGCACGATCGAGTGCTCGGACCGTGTCGCGCTTCATCCAGTGCAGGGTGCGCGGTGTGGCCACACGCACAGGTACGTCGCGCAGCGTCACCACGGTCTGCTCGAGGTCGGCGTAGGTGGCAAAGTCACCGAGCCTCGTCATGATGTCGAGCGACAGCGTCCCGGACGGCGGACCGTAGGCGATCACCGGATAATCGCCGAGCAAGTCGGCCGCGGTAATCGTATCGATATCGGGGTCATCCCAAACGTCTCGCAGAGCCTGCTTCAGCGCGTCGACATTCTCAATTGTCGCGGCCACGAACAGATCGACATCTTCAGTCGCGCGAATGAGACCGTGAACGTTGAGCGCGGCGCCTCCGACGAGCACGTACTCGACGTTGCGCCGATTCAGCGCCGCGATGACGCGCAAGAGCTCGTCGAGAAATTCCATCTTGCGTCATTCTACAGGGCAGAACAGGGTAAGGCAGCACTACCCTCTACTTCGCGCGCGAAGGGCGCGTAGCACCGACGGCAGCGAAGATGAAGTCGAGGTTGGCCTCGAGGCGCTCGTCGATCCAGCAGTCGGTGGAGACGTCCTCCACGCCGAACAGCCACGCGACGGGTCCAGCATCCGCGAAGTACGCGATGGTCATGCCGTAGATCGTGATGAGCAGCTGCCGCGCGTTCACCGGCTCGAGCTCACCGCGCTCCACCGCCTTGTCGATGAAGCGCACGCCGCGGTCGAACAGCGGGCGGAAGAAGTTCTCGAAGAGCCTGCGGAGCGAGCCCCCCTCCGAGCCGAGGTCCATCGTGGTGAGGCGTGAGAAATTCTTGTGGCGCGCACAGTACGAGTAGAAGCCGCGATAGAACTCGTCGAGCACCTCGGGTGCGGTGCGCGGGACGGCCAGCGCTTCATTCGACAGCGAGATGAGCTCGAACAGGATTTTCTGCAGCACCTCGCGCAGCAGCTTCTCCTTCGACTCGAAGTAGTAATAGATGAGCGCCTTGTTGACGCCCGCGCGCTCGGCGATCTCGTGGGTCCGCGCTCCCGCGAAGCCTTTCTGCGCGAAGAGCTCCTCGGCCACGAGGAGAATCTGGTCCTTGGTGTCGTTCGCAGGCGCGCCCCCCGAGGGACGCCGTCCACGCGGCACGCGCTTGTGCAAGGGCGCTACTTCCCGAACAGGCGCGGGATGTCTTTGGTCACCGAGATGAGCAAGATGAACCCGAGCAACACCAGCATGCCGTAGCCGTGGATCGCCTGTTCGATGCGCTCGGAGAATTTCCTGCGCGACACCATCTCGTAGCCGATGAACACCATGCGCGAGCCGTCGAGCGCGGGGATCGGCAGCAGGTTGAAGAAGCCGAGGTAAACGCTGATGATCGCCACGATGTCGATCGCCGACTTCGCGCCGAGCTGGATGCGGCTCTTCATGACCGACAGGATGCCGAGCGGGCCGGAGAACTCGGCTTTCTGGCGACGCGCGAAGATCTCGCCGAAGCCGTGGATGATGAACCGGCTGTAGTCGATGGGAAACGTGACGCCTTCCCAAAGCGTGGTGCCCACGCCCCGATGCACGCGCACCTCGTTGGGCGCGATCTCTACGCCGATGCGGAAGTCGCTGCCGACGGCGTTCGCCGCCATGCTGAACGTCATCGGCTTGCCCGAACGTGTCACGTCGAACGTGAACGTCCGACCCGCAGTGGCGTTGATGTACTTCGAGACTTCCTTCATGTCGGTGATGGGATGACCGTCGACCGAGAGAATCTCGTCGCCCGGTTGCAGGCCCGCCTTCTCGGCGGGCTGACCCATGGCGACACCACCGACGATGGGCGCCTTGCCAGCCTCGACCACGCCCCACACGAAGTACGAGGTGGTCATGATGAGCGCGGCGAAGATGTAGTTGGTGGCGGGGCCCGCGAAGATGGTGGCGAGGCGCTGCCACGCTGGGCGGTTCGGATACGAGCGCGGATCGTCGGGGGCGATGCCGTCTTCGCCCGGGTTGAGGCCGGCGATTTGCACGAAGCCGCCGAACGGGATCATCGAGATCTGGAACTCCGTCTCGCCGCTGCGGAAGCCGAACAGCTTGGGTCCGAGGCCGATGGAGAAGCGGTCGACCCGCATTCCGGACCAGCGCGCGACCAGATAGTGGCCGCCCTCGTGGACGATGATGAGGACGCCCAGCGCAAGGATCGCCAGTACCAGGGTGACGGCGTCACCGCCGGTAATTCGGGCCAGGAAAGACATGTTCCGCCAAGGGTAACACCGACCCTGGGTCTGTAAAGGTGATCAGTCGCGAAGCGAAAACGCGCGCAGCCGAGCGACCGGGAGCAGGTTGCGGACCCAGCGCATGAGCTTGTGTCGACGCGGGTGCAGGATCGCAACGCCGAGGCCCAACGACTTGGCGCGCCGGGCAAACCGGCGATCGGGCTCGATACTGCGGTGGTGCGTGGCGAGCGCGTCGATGGCGCGCAGCGCACGGGTGCGACGAAAAACGATGAAGCGACCGTCGAGCGAAACCACGTCGGCGCCACGCTCGAGGCGACCGAGCGCGAAGCCCAGCATCGCCATCGGGGCTTCGTTCTGCAGATCGCTCACCACCACCACGCGGCCACGGGCGCGCTCGGCACCTACCCGCAGCCCCTGGCCGGCGCCGGCGTGGAGGATCTCCAGCTCTGGATGTTGCCCGCGCAGCAAGGCCAGGATGGCGAGCGTGTTGTCGCCCGAGCCCTCGTCCACGACCAACAACTCGAAGCCCACCTGCATGCTGCGGAGGTGGCTCGCGATGCGGAGAATCATGTGACCCACGCGCTCTTCGTCATCGCAGCAGCGAAGAACGAAGCTCACATCGCAGGGTGCTGGCGTACGACTCATTTCCGAGCGCTGAACGTAGCCAAGTTGTGACAAGTGTGCAAGATCCCTGCGGCAAACAGCCGGTCACTCGCTAGATCCCGATAGCTAACGCAGCGATGCGTAGCGATAAACATCCAGTCGGGACGGATTTTGGCAGCCGGTTTTTGACGCGGTGCGCGATGGGCCTCTCCACAGCGTGGGTCCCACGTCCTCCCACGTTGCGGTCGCAGATGAAACGCGCGGCGGCGGCGACCACCGAGAGAGCGCAGCGGCGAAGTGTTCGACCGGCACGCAGGTGCCGCCAACGCCCACCGCGGCGGGAAGGCCACCCACGTTTGTCGCGAGGATCGGCACGCCCAGCTGCCGGGCCTCGGCGATCACCGTGGGAGCGCCATCGCGTTGCGACGGGACCACGAGGAGGTCGGCGGCCGCGAGGAGAGCGCGCTTCTCGGCGCCAAAGCGGGCGCCGAGGAACGTGACCCGGGCGGCCGCAGCTCGCTGCAGCGCAGCTCGCTGCAGCGCAGCGCGCTCGGGACCGTCGCCTGCCACGAGGAGGTGCAGGTGCTCGGGGAGTGCCGCGAGCAGCGAGCGCACGCCTTTTTCGGGCGCGAGCCTCCCGAGATACAACGCCACACGCTCGTCGCGAAGGCCGAGGGTCGCTCGCGCCTGGCTGCGTTCCTCTTCGCTGACCGGGAGCGCCACATGCTCCGCCGGCATCGCCACCACGCGGCCCTTCGCGCCCGGGATGCGCAGCGCCTCGGCCACGTAGACCAGATCGGCGCGCCGCGAGAGCCGCCGCACGAGATGAGCACCGCCCGGGATCCGACGCAGCAGCTCCACGTCGGAGCCATGCGCGATGGCCAGGTGATAGCGCGGGCGTATCAGCGCAGCGACGGCAGCGCAGGGCGCGAGCCAGTGCGAGACCACCGCGTCCCAGCGGTGCGCGCGCCGCGCCGTGGCCGCGAGCAGCTGGAGGCTCAGGCGCGCGGCGAGGGCTAGATTGCCTTCGATCAGCGCCGGCAATCCGCCCTCGGCCATGCGCCTGCCCGGATCCGGATCAGCTTCCAGCGCCAGCACCTCGACGTCGCCCACGTTTCGCTGCAACCACCGGGCGAGCCCACGCACGAAGTGCCCGGCCGGGTCCGCCTCGCTCTGCGGATACGAAGTGGTGAGGACGCCGATCTTCAAGCGATGGAGTCGGGAGGTGCCAGTGCTCGCGTCACGCCCCCGAGCCGGAAGTACCGCATCAACAGCCGGCGGACGAGGGAGCTCGCGAGCACGAACGACATGGGGTGCAGCACCGTGGAGAGGCGGATGCCGGAGCGCCAGTCGGCGCCGTAGACCGCGCGCACGGGGACATCGGCCACGGTGCAGCGCGCCCCCCACAGCCTGGCGAGCAGGTCGTTCGGATAGCCGTAGCGCGGAAACAGGCCGGCCTGATCGATGACCTCGAGCGCGCGACGCGACGCTGCGGTGTAGCCACATTGCGAGTCGAACACGTGGAGGTAGCCGCTCGTGAGCTTCGTGGCGAGCGAGAGCAGCACGTTGCCGACGACGCGGAGTGTCGGCATCGCCGCGAGCGTGCCGTTCATCGCGAAGCGGTTGCCCTTCGCATAATCGCAGCGCCCGTCGACGACCGCATCGAGCAACGCGGGCAAGTCGAGCGGATCCATCTGGCCGTCACCGGCCATGACCGCGGCGATGTCGACGGAGAGCGCCAGCGCGCGACGATAGCCGGACGCGATGGCGGCACCGACGCCGCGGTTGTCGGGATGCTGCAGCAGCTCGAGACCGCGGCGACGGTAGCGCCGCACGAGGTTCGCAGTGCGATCGGTGGACGCATCGTCCACGCACAGCACGTGATCCACGAAGCCAGGAACGCTGCGCACGGTGCGCGCCACGGCCCGCTCCTCGTTGAACGCGGGGATGACCACCGCGATGCGCCGTCCGCGATACATGCGCGCAGCCTACTCCGGGGTGCCGCCGCGCAGCCAGCGCGCGACGTTCGGCGGCAACGTGGGCTTGCTGGTCTTCTTGCACAGCTCCTCGACGGGCAACGGCACGCACAGTAGCTCCGTTCCCAGCTGCGGGTTCGTCCGGACCGTCACCCGATCTTTGCCCTCGACACTGACGGCGAGGTCGACCGGCAGCTGCTCTTCTCCGAGCGCGCCTGCGTGCGCATGGGGCGAAGTGCTCTTCTCGAGCACGGCCGGCGGAATTCTCAGCGCCGAGCCACGACACTTGCCGCGCGGAAACACGGATCCGTCGGCGACGGTCGCGATCGCAACATCGATGGGCCTCTGGCCTTTCTCCGTCGATAGCGTGTGGATCCGCACCTGGCGCAGGTCTTTGCCCTCGCACTGGGGCGTGAGGAACCAGTGTGCGAGCTCGTCGAACGGCTTGCGGCAACGCCCGCTCTTCGGATCGAGCTCCAGGCATCGCGCGAGCGCCTGCAGCGCCGGCAACGCGCGCGCGGGCGGCGAACCGAGCAAGGTGCCGAGCAGCTCGTGGACGCGTGGATCGTCGGGGTTGGCCTTTGCGACGGCTTGCGCCAGCGCGACCGCCTCATCGTGGAGCACCCGCTTCTTGAGGCCGATCTTTTCGCCCCAGCTCACGAGGCTCTCGAGGATGGCGATGCCCTCGAGGCGTTCTTCGAGGGGCTTCGTGACCTTGATCCAGCGACGCGCGACCTCGGCGCAAGCCTCTATCATCGCGGGCTGGTTGCGGGTGGCGATCGCCTTTTGCACCTTGGCGAGGACCACGGCGTCGCCCTTGCTCGCGCGCTGCATCGCCTCTTCGAACGCGGGTCCCCCGTTGGGATCCTTGTGGACTGCGTGCAAGGCCGCGATGAGGGGATGCTCGGGCTGCGGCGCCTGCGCCTCCGCTCGCGCGGCGACCCCCATCGCAAGCAGGAACATCACGGCAACGATTCCCACCCAGATTGCAGGCGCCGATTTCATGATGCGCTTCCCTTAGCACACGAAACTTCGTGCGCGAGGCTCCGATACCGCCTCCATCAATGGCCGCCGCTCTCCGTCGCATTTGGGCCTTGCATCCCTCACGCCCCCCGGAGAATACTGCGCGGACGTTTAGGGGGTCACGCGCATGGCGGGAAGTGTCAATAAAGTCATAATTGTCGGAAACTTGGGTCAAAAACCGGAGGTGAAGTTCCTGCCGTCTGGGCAGGCGGTTTGCGAGATGCGGGTCGCCACCAACGAGGTCTTCAACGACAAGAACCAGCAGCGCCAAGAGCGCACCGAGTGGCACCGCGTCACCGTCTGGGGAAAGATGGGCGAGAACTGCGGCAAGTATCTCGACAAGGGCCGTTCGGTCTACATCGAGGGTCGCCTGCAGACCCGCTCGTGGGACGACAAGACCTCGGGCGAGAAGCGCTACATGACGGAGATCGTCGCCCAGAACGTCCAATTCCTCGGCGGCCAAGGCGGCGGTCGCGGTGAAGAAGGCGGCGGTGGGTTCTCCGGCGGTGACGGTGGCGTCGGTGGCGTCGGCGGCGGCGCCTCGCACGGTGGCGGCGGCGGCGGCGGCGGCGGCGGCGTCTCGCGCGGCGGCGGCAACAGCGGTGGTGGTGGTGGTGGTGCTGGTGGTGACGACTTCGGTCCGCCTCCCTCCGACGATGACATCCCGTTTTAGCCAACACGGAAGCGCGTAGCTTCCGTCTTCGGTCGCACGCGGCTTCACGCCTGTCAGAAGGTTGCTCCCGCACAGGCGGGTGATAGCCTCGCAGCACCTCGTGCGCGCGCGTCTGGCCCCTTGTCTATCTGAAGTCTCCGTGGCTGAAGTCTCCGTGGCTGAAGTCTCCGTGGCGAATGTCTCCGCGGCGAATGTCTCCGTGGCGAATGTCTCCGTGGCCAGTGTTTCCCTGGTCCGTGCGTTCCTGCGCGTTTCACTCGGCGTTGCCATGTGGCTCGCGATGGCCTGCGCGCCGCAGGCGGCGAATGCCGTTCGTCGACACGGCAAGGGCGCACGTGGGGTGAAGCACCTGGCCCGGCCCGCGGCGCCTCCTTCCGATCCCAGCGCCCCAGCACCCGTCGCGAAGTATCATTCGCACTTTGCGGGCGGGGGCACGGGCGGGGATTCGCCCAAGGTCGAAGGCGGCGGCCCGGAGCTGCTGCTCACGTTCGACGACGGCCCCGCCCCCGGCAAGACCGAGCAGGTTCTCGCGCTGCTCGACAAGCACGGCTACAAGGCGGTGTTCTTCGTGTGCGGCGTGCACTTCCAGGGCAAGGGCGTGGCGCAGGATCGCGCGCGCGCCTTGCTTCGCGAGACGGTGAAGCGCGGCCACCTCGTCGGCAACCACACCATTCATCACCTCTTCCTCTGCAACAAGAACGGCGGTCAGAAGATCGTCGATGAGGTGCAAGGTAACGGGCAGCTCATCGCCGATGCGATCGGCGAGCCGCCGTACTTGTTCCGCACGCCGTATGGCGCACACTGCAAGACCCTCGACGACACCTTGCACACCATCGGCGTCCGCCCCATCGGGTGGGACATCGATCCGCAGGACTGGCGCCTCAAGAACGCGCCCAAGATCGAAGCCGCGGTGAAGGCTGCGCTGCGCTCCCTCAACGGTCGCTCCATCCTGCTGCTGCACGACGTGCAAGCCGCCACCATCGTGGCGTTGCCCAAGATCCTCGACTTCATCGACGAGGAGAACACGCGCCGCAGCAAGATCGGTCAGCCGCCGATCAAGGTGATCACGCCAGACTACCTCCTCGAGGGCCGTCCCTCGAAGACGCCCATCTTCGATGCGCTCGGCCAGCTCGCCGCCGACACGGTCCACAAGGTCTGGCCCCAGCTCCAGATCGTTGCGCCGAGCCCGCCGCCCAATCCTTCGGCAGCACCGGTCCCTTCACCCGGCGCCGCCGTTCCAGATTCTGGTGTCGCCGGCGCTCAGACGGGAAAACCGGACCTGTCCTCGTCTCCGTAGACGACGGTAACTCGGCGGGTGTACCGTCCCAGCGACGGAAAGCCACATGTTCCTCCTGCGCGAAGCCACCCTCTCCGACCTCGACGGCCTCCACGCCGTGGCGGCTCACCTCAACTCGGTGAACCTGCCGAACGACCGCAAGGTCCTCGAGCAGCTCATCGCGTACTCGGTCGAGTCGTTCAAGAAGGCGGTCGAGCCGCTCAAGCGGGAGTACCTCTTCGTGCTCGAGGATCTCGAGAAGAAGCAGATCATCGGCACGTCGATGATCCACGCGCAGCACGGCACGCGCCGAGCGCCGCACATCTTCTTCGACGTGCTCGAGGACGAGCGGTACTCCGACACCATCGATGTCCACAAGTCTCATCGGCTGTTGCGCATCGGCTACAACTACAGCGGTCCGACGGAGATCGGCGGCCTGGTGCTCTTGCCCAGCTACCGTCGTCACGCCGTCGCGCTCGGCAAGTGGCTCTCGTACGTGCGCTTCCTCTACATCGCGCTCCACCGGGCCGACTTCACCGACGAGATCATCTCGGAGCTCATGCCGCCCCTCGAGCCGGACGGCACCTCGCTCATGTGGGAGGCCATCGGTCGGCACTTCACCGGCATGAGCTATCAGGAGGCGGACCGCCTCTCGCAGAGCAACAAGGAGTTCATCCGCGCGCTGTTCCCCCAGGAGCCGCTCTACTTGTCGCTGTTTCCACCGACCGTGCAGGCCGTCATCGGTCAGGTCGGTCCGCAGACCAAGGGCGTCGAGGCGATGCTGCGGCGAATCGGCTTCCGCTACGCCGAGCGCATCGATCCGTTCGACGGTGGCCCACACTTCATCGCCCGCACCGACGAGATTACGCTCGTGCGCACGAGCCAACGCCTGCGCGTGGTCGACGCAACGTCCGGCGCCGACGAGGGTCGGCCCTTCGGCATCGTGTGCGTCGAGCGCGACAACACCCCGCACTTCCTCGCCACGGGCAGCCGGTATCGCATCGAGGACCAGACCATCCACCTCCCAGCCGATGTGAACCGCCTTCTCGGCGTTCGTCCTGGCGACTCGGTGGGTGTGGTCCTCGTGTAGCGGCAACGTGCGCGTTGCGCCCGCGATCGTCGTCCTCGGCATCGTCACGATCTGCAGCGTCGCGGCGGCGGACCCTGCCCAGACGTTCGAAGCTGCCATCAAGCTCGAAGCAACACAACCCGCCGAAGCGGTGACGCAGCTCGAGATGCTCGCGGGCGAGCACCCCGGCGACGAGGTCGCGCCCGATGCCTTGGCCGAGGCGGCCACGATCAGCGAAGAGAAGCTCTTCGATCCGGGCCGCGCGCTCACCGACTGGCGCGCCGTGATCGATCGCTATCCGGAGAGCCGCGTCGCCGCCCGCGCGCGCACGCGGGTGGCCGAGCTCGGGACGCTCGGGCCCGACGCAGCGCAGCTCGGCAAGCTCGAGCGCCTCATGGCCGGCACGGGCGATCATCCGACGCGGGAGCAGCGCGCCGCAGTCGAATCGTTCCTCGACGACCATCCGCTACCCGCGTTGCGTGCTCGCACGACCTACTGGCTTGCGCGCGCGGCCGAAGACGCCAGCCTCGATGCGGAGACGCTCCACTGGTACGAAGAGACGGCACGGATCGGCGGTCCTTGGGCAGCGCGCGCCGACCGTGCCGCCGCGGCGTTGCTGAAGCGCAAGGGTCGCTACGCAGAGGCGGAGGCCGCCTACCAGAAGTTGTCGCGGTACAGCGACGAGGTCTCCCGGCTCGCACAGAATGACGGTCTCCTCTCGGTACGGCGCGCACGCCGCCTGCGCATCCTCGAGATCGGCTCTTGGGTCTTCATCGTGTTGTTCGCGTTGACCCACGCGTGGATCGGTCGCAGGCACTTCCTTCCGGTGCCCGTCGAGGTCCGCTTCCTCGTCCCGGTCGTCACGTTGTTCACGGTGGGCGCGATGGCCCAGCACCGCATCATCGCGTACGCGGTGCTGCTCATCGGTGGAAGCGGGGTGCTGTCCGGCTGGCTTGCGGCAGCGAACCGACGCGCGCTCGCTGCCTCGCGTGGTCCGCTGCGCATCCCCTTGCGGATGGTGCTTGCGCTCGTCTCGGCGATCGCCGTGCTCGCGGTCGCGTACCTCGCGGTACGTCGCTGGGATCTCGTGGAGCAGGTGCGGGAGACGATGATGGCGGGGCCGGATCGCTAGCGCCGCCGGCTTCGTCGCTCCAAGCAACAGAAACTGGCGACCGGGGACGGGCAAGAGAAACTGGCGACCGGGGACGGGCAACAGGCAACAGGCAATGGGGAGATTGCATCGACTGCGATTGAGCGCCGTCGGTGAGCGGTGTCTGAATCTCTCTCCAATTTCCTGTTGCCGGTCGCCCGTTGCCGGTCGCCTGTTTTCCGAAGCCACATCGAGCCATCGGCTCTGCGGACCTGCCGAGAATGTGATCAGCAGCGCTAGCCCTTCCCCTCGTCGTGTAGCCCCACGTGGTTGCCCTCGGTGTCGCGGATGATCGCGAAGACGCCGTTGGGCCGATGTCCGTCTTCGGCGTGACCACGGTGCCACCGGCCTGCTGAACGCGCGCGAGGCAGGCATCGAGCTGCCGCCCGCAGCCGAGGTAGATGAGCGTGCCTTGCGTGCTCGGCTGGTTGCGCTCGCCGGTGTTCACCAGGCAGCCGGTGATGCCTTTGGGCTCACGCGTGGGAAAGATGGCCACCTTGCACGGCCCGGCCTCCTGCAGCGTGAGCTTCGTGCCGAGCACGGCCTCGTAGAAACGGGTGGCGCGGTTGGTCTAGCAAACGGTCTGGCCGCGGGGCTCAGAGCTGTGCGGACACGAGATAGAGCTTGTTGTTCGACTCGTCGACGATCTTGAGCGTGGGCCGCGCCTTCTCGGGCAGCGTGCCCCGCAGCGACTCGAAGCGCAGGCGCTCGACGATGAAGAACACCTTCTTGCCCGGGTGCGCGGCGAACCACTTCTGCATCTTCTCGACGTTGCGATCGCCGAGGAACACGGTGCGCTCGTTCGGATCGCTGTCCTTGTAGATGACGTTCTTCGAGTAGAAGTTCTCACCACGCCAGTAAAGCAGCCACGCCACGAGGGGCTCGTCGGCCGACTTGCGGTTGCTGTAGTAGGCCGCGATGACGTGCTTCTGCGCCCAGTGCGGCGAGAGCTCCACGAGCACCTTGTCGATGACGAAGCCGGTCCACACGGCGGACAGGAGCCCGAGCCCGATGAATGCGGTGCGCGCGGCCGGCTGCGCATGCGCCACGGCAGCGCGCGTGAACAGGAAGAACACGGGCATCATGCACGCCACCGGCACGAGCCAGAGCCAGCGCCCGATGACCGGCGCGGCACCGTGCGGTGACGCAGGCCCGGCGAGGATCGCGACCGCGAGCAACACCGCGAAGCCGGCTGCGAACACGACGACGGTGGCCGCCTGCGTGGGTTGCGCCTCTACGGTGGACGCCTCGGTGGGCGGCGCGCTGCGGTAGGGGCCTTCGCCGGAGGTCAGATCGTCGGCGACTTCATCGTCGGGCTTGGCGCGGCGCCGCGCGAGCCACACGAACGCGAGCGTGGCCAGCGTGACCGCGATCGCGATGAGGTGCATCTGCCGACCGTATTCGTAGCGATCGCCATACAGCGACGCGAGCGGCCACGGCCGACCGGTGCCGGGCATGTTCACGTAGTCGTAGTTGAACATCCACAACAAGCGCGCCGGGAACGCCGCGAGGTCGTGGCCGCAGACGAGCGTGAGCGGCACGCCGATGAAGATCATGCCGAGCACGAGGCTGCGATCGGCGCGCTCGATGAGCTCGTCGATGCAGAGCGCGGCAAGGATGGCGAGCGCGGGCAGCGCGGGCAGGATGTAGTGGTGGAACTTCGTGTTCACCAGCGAGACGAGTGACCAATCGACGAGCGCCCACACGATGGCGAAGCCCGCGAGCCGCGCACGTGAACCTTGCCCGCGCATCCAGCGGAAAGCCCACAGGCTGCCGACGCCGACAAAGCCCGACCACGGGAACATGCCGTAGCCGATGTACTGCACGTAGTACTCGAAGGTGCCGCGATCGCCGTGACGGCCCCCGGCTCTGCGCACGTAGTTGTCGCCGATGAACTCGTTCCAGAAACCCATGCCGTGACGGATGAGCATCGCGTGGTACCAGGGGAACGCCGTGGCGACGAAGAGCAACGCGCCGCGCGGGATCTCGAGGTGCGTCCAGATCTCGCGCCAGCGTCCGCTGACCACGAGGTAGATACCCATGACGCCGGCCGGGATGATGAGGCCGGCTGGCCCCTTCGCCAGCGACGCGATGCCGCACAACACGTACGCCGAGAACAGGTAGAGCTGCCGGTGGTTCTTCGCCTGAGCGCACCACCACAGACCGGCGAGGAGCGCGATCCAGTACGGCAGCATCGGGACGATGCCGGGGCCCTTCAGCGAGAAGCTCTTCAGGTGGACAACCATCTGCACCTGCGCAGAGATGACGATCAGCTGCGGCACCACCGACAGCACGGTGAGCCAGAAGAAGCCCTTCCAGGCGCCCGCGTCGGGATACGTGATCGCATGACCCGCGATGCGGAAGGCGAGCTTGCGCGGGAGCTCGACCTCGACCTCCTCCGCGGGCAGCAGCAAGGCGAGCCCCGCGAGCGCGAGCGCGATGGTCATGGGCACGACGAAAGCCATGTCGGTCATGGCTTGTCGCGAGATGAGCGCCCACTGCGACGACGTGAGCAGGATGAGCGCGGTCAGCATCGCCGGCCGCTTGCCGATGAGGCGACGCACGAGCTCGTATGTGGCCCACGCGCCGAGGATGCCGAGGATCACGAACGGCAAGCGACACGCCCACTCGGGACGCCAACTCGCGGCCATCTCGTCGGCTGCCGAATGCGGGTGCCACTCGAGGCCGAACACCTTCATGGAGATGGCCATGAGCCAGAACGTGAGGACCGGCTTCGACCAGAACTCGGCCCGATCTTGCGGAGAGCCCGGCCACCACTGCGACACGAAGTCGTTGCGCTCGAGCATCTGGCGCGCGACCTCGCCGTAGTGCGTCTCCCACGGGTCCCACATCCCGTAGTTGCCGGCGAAGGGGACGTACAAGATGGCGCCCAGCCCCAGGATTGCCACCAGCAGCTTGCGCTTGTCGCTCACGCCGGTCATCGAGGCCCCGCATCCTAGCAGGCCGCGCGAAAACACAAAGTGGTTCGTGCCTTATATAGGGCGGCGCAGTGAGATCTCTGCCGCCGGTCTATTCCCTCGGGGGTGGTCAGAGTCGGCTGGCACCTCGACTCATGAGCCCAGCCGGGTCGCCTTGGTGCGGCTTTGCTGGAATTTTTCCAGCGTTTTCGCAATTGTTACAGGTTGTTGTAAATCGACCTGGGAGATGGTCGTTTTTTTCTTTACCTGTACGACTGGGAGATCGTAATAAGGGTCCTCACTTTTTAAAAACGTACCTGGGAGGACTTGTAAATGCGTAAGACAATCTTTGCTTTGGCTGCTTCGGCGCTCCTCGCGGGCGTTGCATTCGTGGGCTGTGGCGGCGGCGACGACGTCCTTGTTCCGGACGGCGGCGGCGTCGTCGATTTCTCGACCAAGACCGACGGCCCTGTCGTCACCATGAAGTACGGCTGCGCCGGTTACACCACGTGCATGACCGATTGCTTCAATGGCACCAGCCCGACCTTGCAGGGTTGCATCACCACCTGCAACAAGAACGCGAAGTCCTCCACCGTCTCGGGCAAGTGGCTCGCAATGCTCGATTGCGGCCAAAATTACTGCCTCGGCAACGCCGATGCGGGAGGCTTCAAGTGCATGCTCGACGCCTCGGGCAGCATGCTCGTCGATCGCGCCGGCGACCCGGCGAGCACCTGCGGCAACTGCCTCAATGACTCGCTTGCTCGCGCCTTCGGTGCGGCTTGCATGAACATGAGCAGCCCGGATTGCAATCCGGCCAGCTGCAAGGCCACGAACGACATCTGCCTCAACGATCTCCCATAACTCGGGACCTCGCGTACCACCCAAAGCCCCTCGATCTTCGGATCGGGGGGTTTTGTTTTTTGGCGAGGTCGCCATCCGCGCTGGATCGCTCGCTCTAGTATCTGGCCGGAGTGAGAACCAGTTCGTAGCGAGCTCGTTCGCGTTTCGTCTAGTCACGTTCCCGTCGCTGGCAAACGCGACGGAGGACCTCGTGAAAAATCGACAGAGCGGTTTCGGGTTGGTGTGTTGTTTGGCAGCGTCCATGGCTGCGTGCAGCGGCGGGCGTGGCGAAGGCAGCGCCGCCGAGAGCAAGTGCGATCAGTATCTCAGCTGCCTCGAAGAGGTGGTGAGCACGAGCGGCGCCGCGGGGGCCGCTTACCAGAGCACGTTGTCGACGGCGAAGAGCCAGTACGCGACGTGCGGCGCCGCGTGCGACAGCGCCCCTGCAGCGCCGGGCTCAACGCCGCGCGCATGGCCTTCCCCACCGTCGCTGCGTGCAGCGGCACCAGCAGCGCGAAGGGACCGATGGGGTCGTCGAGCCCAGACATGAGCCGCAACGTCGATCCCTTCAAAACGACCGACATGGCGCACCCGTCGCAGCCGAGCACCGTCGGCTGCGCCGGATACTCGACCTGCATGAGCACCTGCCTCGGCACCGGCAACACCACGCTGCAGGGTTGCATCACCACCTGCAACAAGAACGCGAAGTCCTCCACCGTGTCGAGCCCGTGTCGAGCAAGTGGCGCGCGATGCTCGAGTGCGGCCAGACCTACTGCCTCGGCAACGCGCAAGGTCCCGGTTACAAGTGCGCGCTCGATGCCGCGGGCTCGATGCTCATCGATCGCCCCGGCGACCCCGTGAACACCTGCGGCAAGTGCCTCAATGACGCGCTGGCCCGCGCCTTCGGGAGCGCGTGCGCCAACCTCAGCAGCGCCGACTGCGATCCGGCGGCGTGCAAAGCAACGAACGATGCGTGCCTGAACGACGTGCCGTAGCCGCTCTCTTCCAGATCTCCAGCTGGGCGGTTGACGCTTCTCCAGCCAGGCGCTCTTCCGCGAAAGTGATACGCTGCCCGCGTGTTGGCCTCTCTCGCCCGTCGCGTGCGACGCCTCCTCGACGGGGACGGCATCCTCGCCACCAAGCTCGGCTACAACCCGAACTCGTCTTCGCTCGGCGTCGATGTCACGTTTCTCCTCTTTGGCATCTCCGCGATCGCGATGCTGACGCCGTTCATCTCCGTGCTCCTCGCGCGGAAGCCCGAGACGCAGGAATGAACGCGCGGCGATTTCGCTACGAAGCGTTCGGCGGGATCGTGCAGCTCGACCAGCCGGCGGCACTGGTGTTCGTGGACCGAGCGCGTGCGCGTGCGCTCGGTCATCGCGACGAATCGCAGTGGCAAGGCCCGAGCGATTTCCCGTCGACGCGCCTGTCGGCCCCGCTCGAAGCGCACCTGCAGCTCACCAATCGTTGCGATGCGGGGTGCACGGGTTGCTACACGTCGGCCACCCCGAGTGGGTTGCCGCACGAGGCGGATCTCGCGCGCTGGAAGACCACCATCGATGCGCTCGCCGAGGCCGGGGTGTTTCACCTCGCGCTCGGCGGGGGCGAATCGGCGTTGCTGCCGTGGCTCGGGGACATCGTCGACCACGCACTCGCCCGCGGGCTCGTGCCCAACCTCACCACGAGTGGGCTCTACGACGACGCGACGCTGCAGCGCCTCCTCGCGATCGCGCCGCGCTTCGGTCAGATCAACGTGTCGCTCGACGGCGTCGGGGCCACCTACGCGAAGGTCCGCGGTACGGCGATGGGCAGCGATGGGTTTGCGAAGGCCGATCGCGCGCTCACGGAGCTCAAGAAGGTGAACCGCGACGTCGGCATCAACGCCGTGCTCACGCGCGACAGCTTCGCGGATCTCTCGTCGCTGTTCGCGTACGCGCGCAAGCGGCGGGTGTCGCAGGTGGAGCTGCTGCGCTTCAAGCCATCGGGCCGCGGGCGCAAGGACTACGAGCGCATGCGCATGAGCGACGCGCAGGCCGAAGCGCTCCTGCCGACGGTGCTGAAGCTCTCCTTGCGCCACTTCACGCGCGTGCGGCTCGATTGCTCGCTGGTGCCGTTCATCGCGCACCACGCGCCATCGCCGCGCCTCTTGCGCTGGCTCTCCATCTACGGCTGCGCGGGTGGCGATCACCTCGTCGCGGCGAAGGCCGACGGCCGCCTCACCGCCTGCAGCTTCGCGCCGCCGCCGGTCGGCGACGTGCAGGCCGCCGACCTCGCGGCGTACTGGAACCGCGACGAGGCTTTCGGCGCGTTCCGTCGCTGGGAAGAGAACCCCGCGCCCTGCAGCAGCTGCGAATACCTGAGCCTTTGTCGAGGTGGCTGTCGGGTGGTGAGCCTTCACGTCGCCGGCTCGTTGTCGGCACCCGATCCAGAATGTCCGCGCGTTCGTGCGCACACGCCCTCGCCTCGTCTACCATCACGTCCGACAACCCACCTGACGGTGCTCGCATGAGTGACGATCCTGCCCCCGAGAGCCGCCTCGTCTTCGTCATCTCCGACGCCACCGGCGAGACCGCCGAGAAGGTGGTACGCGCAGCGCTGCTGCAGTTCTCCGGCGTTGCAGTGCAGATCCGCATGTACACGCGCGTGCGGCTCGAGGCCGAGATGCGCAGCATCGTGAACCGCGCGAAGCAGACGCACGCGCTCGTGGTGTTCACCGTGGTCTCGAACGCGCACCGCGAGATGCTGCGCGCGCTGTGCGACGACGAGAGCGTGGAGTCGGTCGACCTCATCGGTGCGCTCATGGCGAAGCTCGCCGGCTTCCTCGGCGAGCAGCCGCGTGGAGTGCCCGGTCTGTTGCACACCATCTCCGACGAGTACTTCCGCCGCATCGAGGCCGTGGAGTTCACCGTCCGCAACGACGATGGGAAGGAGCCACGCAACCTGCCCAAGGCCGACCTCGTGCTCGTCGGTGTGAGCCGCACGTCGAAGACACCGCTCTCCACGTTCCTCGCGCAAAAAGGCTTCAAGGTCGCGAACGTGCCCTTGGTGCTCGGCATCGCGCCGCCGGAGGAGCTCTTCCAGATCAACCAGGAGAAGATCTTCGGCCTCACCATCAAGCCCGAGGCCCTGTCGCAGATCCGCTCGGTGCGGCTCAAGCACATGGGCATGCCCGCCGACACCAGCTACGCGCAACGCGATCACATCACGCAGGAGATCGCGTTTGCGCAGCACATCTATCGCGAGCATCCGGGCTGGCCGATCATCGACATAACCGGCAAGGCCGTCGAGGAGACCGCGGCCGACATCATGCGCATCAAGAAGGACCGCGAGTTGCGCAAAGCGGGCGGCTGACGCATCTCATGAGCGTGTTGCAGGCCCTCGGGTACCCGCTCTTCGTCGTCGCGGCGCTGAACTTCTGCTTCGCTGGGCTCCTGCTTACCCAGCGCCAGTCCAAAGATCCGATCCGTCTCCCCGCGGCCGCTCTCGCCGCCATCAACGCCGTGTTCTGCCTGGTGATCGCCGTCGCGTACGTGCGAGCCTCCTTGGGCCTGTCGTACGACTTCTTCTATCGCGCAGCGTGGGTGGGCTGGCTCGCCTTCGCGCCCTTCTTCGAAATCACATACATCCTGCGAGGCGACCCCAGGCGCGCCCGCCTCGCGCGCAACGTCCTCTACGTCTTCTGGAGCCTGGTGCTCGTACTGTGTATCGCCACCGACTGGGTGGAGGTGGGCGCCGAGTCGCTGGTGCCATTCGTCGATCGGCTCGGCCCACTCGAGCAACCGCTGCGCACGATCGCCGGCATCATGCTGGCCTACTCGCTCTACACCATGGTGCGAGCGATGCAGTGCAGCACCGGGCGGCGCCGACAGCAGATCGCCTACCTCCTGCTCGGCATGGGGTTGTACGGCGTGGCCGGTCTGCTGCTCGCGTTCGTGGTGCAGGTGATCGGGGGCCTGCACTTCGATCCCGGCCTCATCGGCTACTTCAGCCTCGGCTGGATGGCGCTCACCGCATACGCGATCATGCGACACCGGTTGTTCGACATCCGCTCGCTGCTCACCCGCACGGCGTCATCCGCGATCGCCACTTTGTTGCTCGTCGGCTACGTGGCCGGGTTGCACTGGGTCCTCGCACCCGTCGTGGGCGACACCACCTCGGCGTTCGTCGCGAGCTTGTCGGCCGGCGCCGTGTTCTTCATGACCCCGCTACTCGGTTGGATCCGGCGCTTCGTCGAGCAGTTCCTGCCGAACCGATCGCAGAGCTCGCGGCGCGTGATCGACGAGTCGAGCCAAACGTGGGCGGTGCTCGCCACGGTGGGCGAGGTGGTGACGCACCTCATCGACGTCACGCTGCAGTCCACTGGCGTGGTGAACGCAGCCGTGCTCCTCGAGGAAGACGGCGCGCTGCGGCTCAAGCACGCGTATGGGCTGCCCGACGACCACTGCATCGAGCTATCCTCCGACGGTGTCATCGCGCGCTGGATGCGTGAGCGTGGCCAGATCTTCGTGCGCGACGAGCAGGAGCACACGCTCTCGCGCGAGCACCTCGCGCAGCTCGACGCCGAGCTGCGCGTCGTCGCAGGCGAGGTGATGGTGCCGTTCCGTTTCCAAGAATCGCTGCGCGGCGTGCTGGTGCTCGGCCGCAAGCGCGATCGCAATGCGTTCTTTCAATCGGACATCGACGCGTTGTCGTCGCTGACCGCCTCCGCCGCCATCGCGCTGGCCAACGCCCAGCTCCTCGGTGAGCTACAACGCGCGGTGCGCACGCGCGACGATTTCCTCTCTATCGCGGGCCACGAGCTGCGCACGCCCCTCACCGCGCTGCAGATCAACGTGCAGAGCCTGTGGAAGAGCACCGACGTGAGTGAGCGGGTGCGTGAGCGCCTGGGCGCCACCCAGCGTCAGGTGGCGCGGCTCGAGCGGCTCACCAACGACCTGCTCGATGTCTCCCGCATCACGGCCCACCACCTCAACCTCGAACGAGAGTCGTTCGACCTGGCCGCCCTGGCGCGGGAGGTGGTGGCCCGCTTCGCGGACGAGCTCGAGAGGTCGGGCAGCATCCTCGACCTCGACGCCGAAGACCCGGTGCAGGGGTCATGGGACAAGCTCCGGATCGAGCAGGTGATGAGTAATTTACTGTCGAACGCCATCAAGTACGGCACCGGCGCACCAATTGCGTTACTCGTCGAAATGAAAAACGAATTCGCGCGAATCGTGGTGCGAGACGAAGGCGTCGGCATCGAAAAAAAAGACCAAGATCGAATTTTTGGACGCTTCGAGCGCGCGGTATCATCGAACCACTTCGGAGGCTTCGGCCTGGGGCTCTGGATCACCAAGCAAGTCATCGACGCGCACGGCGGTACCATCGACGTTCGCAGCGAGCTTGGCGAAGGGTCCACCTTCCAGGTGTTGTTACCCCTCTCATGACGCACAAACCCGAGTCATACTTCTCCCATGGGTAGAAAGATTGTTGTCGTCGACGACGATCGGGACATTCGTGACGCCCTCAAAGAGGCGCTCACGGATGAAGGGTATGAGGTCACGGTCATCCCGAACGGCCTCCGCCTGATGGCGGCGCTGCAGATCGATCGTCCAGACCTCATGCTCCTCGACGTCATGATGTCGTGGATCAATGGCTTCGAGCTGTGTCGCGCGCTCAAGAAGAACACCGACTACCAGGACATCCCGGTCCTGTTCATCTCCGCGAAGACCTCGGAGCAGGACATCCAGCATGGCCTCGAGTGCGGGGCCGCTGGCTATGTCACCAAGCCCTTCGAGCTCCAAGCACTCCTCGGCACGATCGAAAAGCTGGTCGGCGCACCTCGCAACTAGACGCCCGGCTCTCGTGTAGAGGGTGCCGCTTACGGTTACTGTGCTCGGTTCGCGGGTCGTGGATGAACAGGGTCCGTCTCCGGACTGGGGCGCTCGACAACCACTTCGCACTGGCCCGCTGGCTGCGGCCTTTGGTTCCTCGACTAGGGCCTCTTGTCTCCAGTCGAGGCCGTTCCGACGGGCTCTTCGCGCTCCATTTCATGCCGCCCCAGGGTCGCTCACCGTCTGAAGTTGACGCCAAGCATGGAGAGTCAAAGCGCTAGCCGCGATCCTGTCCTCGAGGCTTCGCGGGGTACGGGCTGGCACACGATATGCTCATGAAGGACCCATGCGAACTCACGGTACGTTGTCGCGCGGTCTTCTCTCCCTGTGCCTGCTCGGCGCGCTCGGCGTCTCGGGCGCCGCGTCGGCCGCGAACCAGCGCGATGCCGACATCAAGGCGATAGGCAAGGTGATCGGGCGAGTCATCGCCCTCGACGGCGGCAAGAAGTTGCCCGGAACGCTCGCCGCGATCGAGGCGGCCAAGCGGGTGCCGAGACCGCCCAAGGATCACTGGCCATATTATCGGGCGCCGGGGACGCCGCGTCGCTTCAAGTTCGACAGCGTTTCCGATCTTCACGCAGCGCTCTTCACCAACAAGGGCCCCATCAAGGCATCGGACAAGGCGCCGAACCTCGTCGAGGGATCGTGGACCATCGGCAAGAAGAATGGCCGACTGGAGTCCGTGCTCAGCTACATCGCGAGGGACGCATCATCGCAGGAGCTGGCCGCCGCGATCAAGCCCGGCGCCCGCATCGGGCTGCGCGCCACCGAAACGGACGACCACGAACTCGCGATCAGCGTCTACCCGCTCAAGTCCGGCGCAAAGCCCATGCACTTTAACGCCGGGTACGAGTCCGACGACAGTTTGTACGTGGGTGGCCTCAACGACAACTACGTTCCCGCTGCGCACAAGGCACCGTTCGAGGCACGCTAGACTAGTGACGACGGCCGAGTAGCACCAGCAACGTCACCAACAAGATCACGAACACGCCGACGGCAGCGCCGATCACGATGAGGCCGCGTTGCAGCGTCGCCTTGTCGTACGCGTTTCGTTCTTGCTCGAGCTGTCCGATCTGTTGCTCGCGTGCCGCGATGATCGCTTGCAGCTCGTCGAGCCGTGCGTAGATCGGGCCGAACACCGCGGCGCGATCGGTACCTTCGAGGCGATGCAGGCTGATGAGCGTACCCGTGCTGACGAGCCGCAGCCGGAGGTTCTTCTCCGCCGTGGTGCGCGCCACTTCTTGTGCTTCCCGCTCGGCCGCCAGCTTGGCGAGGAGTTCGGTGGACGCTTGGCGCGCGGCCGCGAGCTCCACCTTCGCGGTCTCGAGCGCCGCCCGCTCGTCGGCCAGCTGCCGCGTGAGCGTGGCGATGGGCTCGTCGAGCGCGAGCACGCGCTGCTCGGCCGCTGCGCGCTCGGGTGCAAAGCCATCGAGCTCCACCTTCACGACCTCTGCTTCGCGTCGGAGGTTCGCCGCGGCGTTGGGACCGCCGCCTTTTTCCGGTGGCGTGGCCTCCGCCTTCGCCGCTTTCGCCAAAAGCGTGTTGAGCTTCTTCTTCACGACGCCGTAGCGCGAGTCGACTTCCTTCAGCGCTTTCTCCTCGGTCTTCCTCGCGCGCTGGCGTTCTTTCAGATCTTCGGCGAAGCGCACGATCTCGGACTCGTGGCCCGCGATCTGCGCCTTGCGGCGCTGCTCGTCGTCGGTGAAGCGCTCGCGCTCCGACGCCGTGCTCATGTCGAGGCGAGCCACTTCGTTCTCGGCGTTGCGACGTCGCCCTTCGTCCTCGTCGGCGCGCCCGAGCTCGTTGCGGAGCTCGGCTGGACGAGCGCGATCTTTCCAGGCGGCCTCCCCGAGCTGGTGCAGGACCTCGTCGATCGCCCGCTGGTCCTCGTGCAGCAGCGAGCGCAACCGACCTTGTGCCAGGTAGCGATCCCACACCGCCCGCGCGAGCGGTACCAAGTACTGGAGCGCGGGAAAGAGGCCAGGGCCCGGCACCGACGGCATCGGTGACACCGTCGGTGGGGCAGCACCATCGGGTGCGATCGGTGGAAGCGCAGCCGTCTGCGCGGGCCGTTCCCGCGGCAAGCGCACCGAGACATCGGTGGGGAGCTCCAGTGGATCCACGCGCATATGCGGAGCGATGCCCGCCGGCGGCGGTGGCAACGGCATCGGCGGCGCGGGTGAACGTTCGGCGTTGCCATGCGCGCGCTCTCCGCGGCGCGTCGGTGCGAACCCGAACGGCGCTGCACCGACCTGCGTCGGACCTTCGTCGGTGTTCGTCTTCTCCATCCGCACGTTGGTCGGATCTTCGTCGTGCTGGAAGACCGGGCGCTTGCCATGCACGTCGGTGCGCGCCTCACGAGGCGTTTGCTCCACGTCCGGAAGCGTCGACATGTCGCCGGCCTGCGTGGTGGGGCCGTCGAACGGCGAGGCCTCGATTCGCGTGCCATCGTCGCTCGGCTCCGGCGAGGCGGACGCCGGCGCGAGGTTCGTATTGATCTTGTGGTTGGACTTCGCGTCGGTGATCGGCTCGCCTTGCACGTTGGTGATCGTGGCGATCCCGAGGAGCGTGCCCGTCTTGGTGGTGCGCGCGCCCTCCGCCGTGGCGGCGACCGCGACGACACCGGGGCGGACCGGCCCGAGGGGGGGCGCCAAGGGCTTCGCGACCGGACGCTCGAGCTCACGCGCCGGGGTCACCGGGCGCGGTCGCGGAAGAGGCCTGCGCACGGGCGGTGCTCGCACCATCGCAGGCGCTGGCATTGCCCGAACGCCCATGCTGGTATGGTTCGCCGCGAGGACCGGAAGGCGCCGACCGCAATGCGCACACTCGGACCCTTCATCCGAGTTCTCCTGCGCACAGAACGGACAAAAGCGCATCTCTATACCGACTCCACCTTGAGACAATCCGTTCCGGCGCGGCAGAGCCGCATCGGCGTTCACAGTCGCTTCGCTTCGCTTCGCTCCACCCAATCGAGTCAACATGGACCGAGTCAACGTGGATCGAGTCAGCGAGAGCTTAGTCCAGCACGCTCCCGATCGCGAGGTAGTACCGCACCGTATTCGCCTCGAGCCCGTAGGCCACGTCGAAACCGATGAGAGGAAGCACCACGCCGCGCAAGTACATCCGGATGCCGGCGCCGATGCCGTTGTTCCACGATTCGCGGACCACCCCCGACGGGGTGTCCGGCAGGTAGTTGCGAAAGCCGTTCTCGTAGCGGATCAGGCGCGAGTCGGGCCGGGTTTGCTCCGGGAGCCCGCGGAACCAGGTGAGGTTGGTGTCGTAGAAGCCGATCGCCCGGACGGATAGACCCAGCACCGAGAACAACGGCGCGATGTACTCGAGGGTGGCGTGGGCAGAGGTGTCACCGCGAAACTGGCGATACACCGAGCCGCGCAGCGTGTAGTCGATCGAGCCGGCCTCGACCTCCAGCTTGAAGGGTGGGTTGAACTGAAGATCTCCACCGAACCGCAGGATCAGGTTGTGCTCCTTGAAAAATTTGAACGCGTACACGACCGACGCGTTGAGCAAGTGGTAGTTCCAGTTGTCGCCGAGCCACGTGCCACCCGTCTGCCAGCTGAGCGTGGCCTGCAGGCCTTTTTGCACACCGTTCACCTTGGCGCGCCCGTCCCAACCGACCGACGTGGTGATCGTGTTGTCCCAGCCCGAGCTCGACGGTGCGCGACAGTAACCGCCTTGCTCGGCCACCACGTCGGGCGTGCCGGAGAAGTCGGGGTTGGTGGTGTTGAAGCAGTCGGGGTTGCGCGTCCAGTCGTAATAGATCTTGAGACGGATATCGATGTGGAAGCGCCGCTTGATGTTCACGCCGATCTGCGCGCCGATGCCCACCGTGTCCACGTCGGTGGAACGCTCGAGGCGCGGGCTGCCGAGGTTGCCCCGCGCGTACTCGACGATGGTGTCGCGGCGCAGGATCGCATCGATGCGATAGTAGAAAGACGAGTTGCCGATGGAGGGATCGAGCCACACGGCGAGCAGCATCTTCTCCGCGCTCGTGTAGTCGCCGTACAGGAGGAGCTTGATGCCACGACCGAGCACGTTGTTGTGCGCGAACGCGGCGCCGCCTCCGTAGTTGCGTGCTTGGTAGGAGAAGATGGGCGCGATCACCCATGGGAACTTGTCCTTCGCGCGGATCACCATGCGCACGCCCTTGCCCGCGTGCCGCTCCGAAGGTGCTTCCCACGTGATCGAGATATCTTTGAAGAGGCCCGTCGAGTAGAGGCGGGTTCGGGCCTCGTCGATCATCGCATCCGAGACGACCTGTCCGATCTTTAGACCGGAGACGTACTCGATGGTGTTCGACTGCGTGCGCGTGTTGTCGATGATCTTGAGCTCGACGATGGGCTCACCGATACCGACGACGTTCGACACGATGGCGCCGGGTGGAGGCTTGATGTCGTCGACGGTCTTGCCCACCGGCACCGGGATCACCTTCATGTTCGTGCCGGGCGGTGTCGAAGGTGGTGGTGGTGGCGCGACCCTGCCATCGGGCGACGGCCCCGGGCGATGCTTCGGATCGTCGTCGTCGACAAGAGGCGGTGGAGGCGACCCTGCGTCCGGTGGCGGCGGCTTGGGTTTCGAGTCGAGCACGCGGATGCTCGACTGGTCGTCCGCACACACCGCGGCGGCGCGTAGCCCGAGTGCCGCGCCGGCCAGGAGGGCCAGCATCGCTGCGTACGGAAACCTGGCCACGCGCCGTTCAGTGTCCCCGACGCGCAGGGGGCGGTCAACGTCGGAGCGCCGCTATGTCGGAGCGCCGCTATTCGAATCGATGAAAAGGGTCGGCCTTCCGCCGCGGTGGTTTTTTTCCCGGCGGGCTGGTCGGCGTCGGCCGCGTGGACGCCTCTCGCTCGAGACTGAGCTCCAGCTCGAGGTCGTTCTTCGGCACGCGATCGACGCGAACGGAAAGGTAACCGGGGTGAGAGATCTCGAGCGTCAACGCTCGGTCACGCGGCACCGCGACGTCGAGCGGGGTACGCCCTCGCTCGACGCCATCGATGGCCACCGTGCTCTCCGACGGAATGGACTGGAGGTGCATGGTGACCGTCGACGACGGCACTGGCGCTAGTGGCGGGATCGCGGACGTCGTCACCACCGCTCGCGGGGGCTGGGTGCGCAGCAGCAGCATGGCGATCGCTGCGCCACATGCAACCACGGAGACCACGGTCACCACGACCAGCCACGGCAGGCGTTGAACCGGCGCTGCGGCGGGCGGCACCGGCATGTCGAACATCGCCTCGCTGGACGTCATCTCGAGCGAAGGTTCGTTGACGACGGAGATCTCGAGCTCTTCGAAGGAGTCGATCGCGACCGCGCGCGTCATGAGGCCGCGCTTGACCGCAGCGCGCTCGGCAAACCGATCCGTCATGTAGCTGGCGAGCTGATGCTCGACGGTATCATCCGAGTCGGTCCCACGCAGCCAGCCCGACAACGCCTGACGAAGATCGAGCGCGGTCTGGAAGCGCTCCTTCGGATCACGGGCGAGCGCGCGCATGACGATGGCCTCGAGCAGCGGTGGATAGCGCTTGATCTGATCTGAAGGCTTGGGGATGGGCTCTTCGCTGAGCGCGCGGAGCACCATGAGCTCGCTCGGACGCTTGAACAGGCGCCGCCCGGTGGTCATCTCCCACAGGACGACGCCGAGGGAGAAGATGTCCGTCCGCGCATCCACCTCGGCGCGCGTCGCCTGCTCCGGCGCCATGTACGCAAACTTGCCCTTGATCTGTCCCGCCTTGGTCCCTTCCGCCATGCGTCCTGTCGCCTTGGCGATCCCGAAGTCGAGGAGCTTGACCTGGCCATCGTAGGTGACGAGCACGTTTTGCGGCGAGACGTCGCGGTGGACCACCGCCCGCGATTTTCCATCTTCATCGGTGAGCGTGTGCGCCGCGTGGAGGCCCGCCGCGACCTCGGCGCAGATGTGCGCGGCGAGCACGTGCGGCGGGTGCACCCCTCGGCGCGCAGCCTCCCGCAGGATCGTGTTGCACGACTCCCCGTCGAGGTACTCCATGACGAGGTACAGCACAGGACCGTCGCGCCCGAGCTCGTGCACCTGCACCACGTTGGGGTGCCGGATCTGCGCGGTGAGGCGGGCCTCGTCGAGAAACATGCCGACGAACTCCTCGTCGCGCGCGAGGTGCGGCAGGATGCTTTTGATGACCACCGCCCGCTCGAACCCGCTCGGACCGGTGAGCTTGCCGAGGAGGATGTCCGCCATGCCACCCGTCGCGATCCGGCCGATGACCCGGTAGCGCCCGATCGACGACGGAACGTCCCGCGCATCGAGGACACTGTGCGCGGACTCCTGTGGTGCGCCCGGATCTCCTACGACCGGCGTCGGGCCCCCATCGGTGTGGGCGGAGGCGTCGGTGTCGATGCTCCCGGCCGCTGTGCGCGCGTGCGCTGGATTGGTGGGCGCATTCGCGCCATCGCCCATCGCGCTCGGTCGAGCGGGGTCGGTTGCGTTGGTGGTGCTATCGAGTGGTGGAAGATCTTCGGGCATCTGCGACAAACGGGTTACCCTGTGACCGAATGTCACGCTATCGCCGCTCGGACAAACGCACAACTCCTGCGATCTGGGCCGTCGTGTTTATCTTCGTCGTCGGGCTGACGAGCACGAGCCGAGCGGAACCGAAGGCAGTCGCCACCGCGGAGAACCAGGCGCTCGCACTGTTCCGCGGCAGCGAGGTCGACTACCGCGAGGGTCGGTTTCAAGACGCGGTCGACAAGCTCCTGGCCGCGCGCCAGCTCGTGCCGAAGGCGGTCCTCACGTACAACCTCGCGCGCGCCTACGAAGGATTGGGCGACCTGTCCCACGCCGCCGACGAGTACGAGCGGTACCTGACGGAATCGGGAACGGTGAAGGACGTGGGCTCCATCCGCAACCGTATCGCCGGCATGCGTCACACGCTCGAGCAACAGCGCGACTCCGAAGCGCGGCGCGTGGCAGCGGAAGAGCAGGCGCGCAAGGCCGAGCTCGACCGTCAGCGCCTGCAGGCGGAGAACGCGCGCCTTGCTGCGGACACACCCAAGCGGCGCGCGTCGCCGAGAGCCATGCGCATGGCCGCATGGTCGATGGTCGGCCTCGGCGTGGCGCTGCTCGTCGGCGGGGGTACCTGCGCTGGCCTGGCCAAACACCAGCACGACATTGCGGCCTCCCCGGCCAACTCGCAGCTCGCAGCCCAGGACGCCGACGATGCGTCGCGGCGCTACGCGCTGGCGACCAACATTTTGTTGCCCGTCGGTGCAACGCTCGCCGTCGCTGGCGCGGTATGGGGGACCGTGATCGAGGTGCGGCGTCATCGAGCGCGGACTTCACAGAACGCTGGCCTCGACCTCGGGCCGACCAGGCTGGTTATGTCATGGTGAGCCCACGCCTTCTCGCCTGGTGTGGAGTGGTGGCCTTCCTCGTCGCTTGCCGGTTCGATCCGCTGGATCTCGAGAACCGATTGTGCCCGTGCATCAGCGGCTGGAGTTGCGACACGACGCGCGGGCTGTGCATCCGCAACGGCGACGCGGGAGCAGGATGCGACCTGCGCGCGTGCACGAGCACCGTCCACGGCGCGCCGTCGTGCATGGGCGCCAGCTGCGGCTGGTCCTGCGAACCTGGCTTCGCGCACTGCGTGGACGGAGACACTGGCTGCAGCGTCGACACCACCAGCGATCCCATCCACTGCGGGAGCTGCACGAACAACTGCAACGCCGGCGTGAAGAACGCGACCAGCCCGACGTGCGCCGGCGCGACCTGCACGTACACAGCGTGCGCACCTGGGTTCCTCGATTGCGATGGGGACCGCAACAATGGCTGCGAGTCGGAGAGCGCCACGAATCCCAAGCACTGCGGTAGCTGCGCCGTCGACTGCACGACCCTCGTCCAGAACGCGGTGGCGATGGTGTGCACCGCGGGCGCGTGCGACTACAGCGCCTGCTCGACTGGCTTCGCGGACTGCGACACGACGCGCAGCAACGGATGCGAATGCGCGTGTGGGAAGAAGGGTAAGGTCTGCTGCCCGGGCATGACCTGCAGCGGTGCCTTCATCTGCGGCGTCGACAACGTGTGCAACTGATCGCCGGTGCGCGCTCAGTGTAACATCGTCTTCATGGCCAAGCGACCGCTCGGCGTCACCCTCATGTTGCTCTTGGTCGTGCTGTGCGGCTCGCGGGCGATCGCCGACGAAGCCGCACCACCGGTGCCGCCGCCGGAGGCCAAGCAGGCCTTTTCCGACGGCAAAGCCGCCTACGAGCGCGGCGACTACGAGCTCGCGCTGCAGCAGTTCCAACGCGCCGTGCTGATCGCACCGGCGCCGAGCCTCTACTACAATATCGGCATGGCGTACGAGCGCTTGCAGCGCTTCGAGGATTCGGCGCTGGCGTTCGAACGCTATCTGCAGATCGTCGAGGCACCGCAGACCGACGACGAACGCACGTTTCAAGCGCAGCTGCGCGAGCGTGCGGCCTCGAACCACGCGCGGGCGAAGAAGACCCTCAACGAAGCGCCGCCGCGCCCACTCATCGAGCCGCCGCCGTCGCGCTCCACCGTGGTGTACGTGCCGTATCCGCGCTACGTGACGCCCACGCCATATCCCGCTTCCATCCCTACCTTCGGGCCAACGTCGCAGCAACGCCTCGACACCGCGCTCCGCCTTCGCCGCAGCGGCATCGCTCTCACGGTCATCGGCGGCACGTTCGCCATCGCCGGCGCCGCCATCATCGGTTGGGGTGTCACCGCTGATTCCGGCGTGCTGGGCTCGGGCTACACCTTCGCGCGCGCGGGTGCGGTGATCGGGGGCTCGGCGTTGCTGCTCACGGGCGTGCCGATGCTCATCCCCGGCATCGTGTACTGGGTGCGCGGCCAGGGCGCCGTGTCACGCGAGCGCAAGCTCATGAACGGCGAGGGTGCGGCGGCACGCAAGGCCTCCCACGACCTCGCACGACCCCCGACGCTGTTGCTGGCGGGCGAGGCGACGACGCAGTGGATGTTCAGCTCGCCGACGATCCGCTTCTGAAACCTAGGCTCGACTTGAGCACTTTCGGACCGAGTCGTCGCGTCGCGAGGAGCCTCGGCAGCGACGAGCGACGAGGGAGAACACTGGTGGTATTCGACCGCGGAGCGAGGACGCCGACGAGGCCCGCAGCAGCGACGGCGAAGGGAGAAAGTGCTCAAGTCGAGCCTAGGGCCTGCGCCGCGTTGCTCCGAGGCACGGCGGCGTGGTACGAGGTCGGCCATGAGCGCAGTCGCCGAGAGCCACAAGATCATCGAGAAGCACCTGGGCAAGAGCCCGGCCTTTCGCAAGGTCGACGACCTGTTGTACGTCGTCCGCCAGGGATCGAGCTACGTGATGGTGAGCGTGGTGCCGACGGGAGAAGGCTCCAAGCACGACGACAAGTGCATCGTCCGCGTCGTCGCGCAGGTGGCGTCGGGCATTCGCCCCGAGAGCGCGCTCTTTCGCCAGCTGCTCATCTTGAACGGGAAGCTGCGCTTCGGGGCGTTCGCCTATCTCCCCGAGGGTGACATCATCCTCTTCCACCACTCGATGCTCGGCGGCAAGAGCATGGACGGCAAGGAGCTCATCGCCACGGTGCACGACGTCGCGCTCGTCGCCGACGAGTACGACGATCGGATCGTGGCTCGCTACGGCGGCTCGCGCATGCAGGACATGATCGAGCGCAGCGCCATGGAGCACCTGTTCGGTGCCGACGAGAACGCCGACCTCATCGACGACTTGTAGGCGAGAGACCCGCCAGAAGGAACGCAGATGAAGACCGACAGCACGCACCTCGAGACCCTAGCCATCCACGCTGGACAGGCGCCCGATCCCACCACCGGCGCGATCTCCGTGCCCATCTACCTCACGTCGACCTACGTGCAGGCGGGGCCCGGTGAGCACAAGGGCTTCGAATACTCGCGCACGCACAACCCGACGCGCTACGCGCTCGAAGCCAATATCGCAGCGCTCGAAGGTGGGCGCTGGGGCTTCGCGTTCGCCTCGGGTTGCGCCGCCACCACGACCATCTTGCACCTGCTGTCCGCAGGCGATCACGTCGTTGCTGGCGACGACCTCTACGGCGGCACCTACCGCATCTTCGAGCGCGTGATGAAACAGCTCGGCGTAGAGACCAGCTACGTCGACCCGCGCGACACCAAGGCGTTCGAGGTCGCGATGCGTCCCAACACGAAGCTGGTGTGGGTCGAGACGCCGACGAATCCGCTGCTCAAGCTGTGCGACATCGCCGGCGTCGCGGAGATCTGCCAGCGCAAGAAGGTGCCGCTCGCGATCGACAACACGTTCCTCACGCCGATGTTGCAGCGCCCGCTCGACCTCGGCGCCAGCCTCGTCGTGCACTCCACCACGAAGTATCTGAACGGCCACGCCGACGTCGTCGGTGGGGTGGTGGTCACCAACGACGAGATCCTGCGCGAGCGCCTCGCCTTCCTGCAGAACTCGATCGGCGCAGTGCCCTCCGCGCTCGACTCGTTCCTGGTCCTGCGCGGCACCAAGACGCTCGCGGTGCGCATGCAGCGCCACCAAGAGAACGCGATCAAGGTGGCCGGCTGGCTGTCGGAGCACGCGGCCGTCGAGAGCGTGACGTATCCGGGGCTGCCGTCACACCCGCAGTACGCGCTCGCGCAACGTCAGATGAAGGGCGGCGGCGGCATGATCACCTTCGTGCTCAAGCCCAGCGCGAAGAAGAGCGCGCTCGAGCGCTCACGCGGCATGCTGCGCGCCACCTCGCTGTTCGCGTGCGCCGAGAGCCTGGGTGGCGTGGAGTCGCTGATCGAGCACCCCGCGCTCATGACCCACGCATCGATCCCGCCCGCCAATCGCGAGAAGCTCGGCATCACCGACGGCCTCATCCGGCTGTCGGTGGGCATCGAGCACATCGACGACCTGATCGGCGATCTCCAGCAGGCCCTCGAGATCGCAGACCGCTGAAGCGCTACATCTGATCGGGCTCGAGCTCCGGTAGACCGTCCAATGCGTAGCGCTGACGCCACTCACGGTCGATGAGGCCGGACTTCTCCCAACGCATTGCCGTATCACGCGTGATGACACCTCGCGCGACGCCGAATTTGACCGTTGTCGTGCGCGCGCCACCCAGCGCCGCGTTGTAATACATCGGCGCCGACGCTGCTGCGGTGATAGCCGCTCCGGTCGCCGCAACCACGGCAGTGGTCTTGCCGACCGGCCGATCGAACATCATCGCGGGCATCGACGCGACGTGGAGCACGAGGCCGCCGGTGGCCGCGCCGAGGCCGCCACCGAACCCAGCCGCGCCTGCGAGCGACCACGTGTGGCGGAGCGTCAGCTTGCCGTTCGACCGAACCGCTGAACGAAATTCGCTTCTCCCAGCGCGAAACGCTGCTCTTTGGCTCTGCGCCGCCTGCCGCTCCTCCGGCGACCGCTTGGTCCACAGCGCCGCATGGGCCGGCACCGCAGAGGCGAGGGTGAGCAGCGGAACGAGGGCGGCGGTGCGAAGCAGGGGGCGCATGCCTGTCAGCTAAGGCAAGCGCGACGCCAACGCTAACTATCGATTATGCGTCGGTCGACTGTCGACTGTACCTCACACTTGCTGGCGCCAGTCGCCAGTCGACCGCTGGCGACTCCACGAGGCCCAGGTCGGTTCCTAGCGAGCGGCGGGCGGCTCTGCTTCCCAGCGATCGGCGCGCACTGCTTCACGCAGGCGCGTGACGAGCTCGTCGGGAACGTCGACCTCGGGCAGCGTGCGGAAGATGTTCACCGTGTCGTGCGAGTGAATCTCCCCGTCGAACGGACGGAGGTTCTTGCGCAGGCTCACCTCGGCATTGAGGGGCGGCGCGATAAACCCTTTGCGCAACGCCACACCGATGCGTGATGGGCAGCGACACGGGTTGCGCGGATCGACGTGCTCGCAACGCGGCGCCAGATAGTCGCCGATCTTCTTGCGCGCGCGGGAGAGCCGCACCTTGAACGCGCTCTCCTTGATCTGCAACGCGGCGGCCGCATCGGCGTCGCTCTTGCCGAGCACCGACGAGAAAACGAACGCGACGCGCTCACCGGGTGACACGCAGTTGATGACCGAGGTCATGCACCCTTGCTTGAGCTCCCACAGCAGGAACTCCCGTTGCGGCGACGTCAGCGATGCGACCTCGTTGGTGCGTGTGGCCTCCGACCGCAGCGTATCGTCGAGCATGTCGAAGTCGACCTCGGGCACGCTCGAGACGACACCTTCGAGCACGTGGGCTGCGATCTTGAGCAGCCATAGCTCGCAGGTCGCGGAATCGGCCGGCATCTCGCCGAGGACCGCGCGCCGATACGTGCGGTAGGTGGCAATCCCCGCATCTGCCGGGGCCAAGGTCATACGCGCGCAAAGGTTGTAGACCTTGCCCAAGTGGGAAAGGAGGGCTTCCTCTGTGGCTGGTGTGGGCGCGCCCAAATACGACTCTTGTCTCCCACCATACATTAATTCGGGCGCCAAGCTCAAGGCTTCGGCTACTTCGCGCGAGGTGAACGCGGCGGGCCCTGGCCGATGCGGTCCGTTGCACGCGGCGCTTCGACCTCGGCTTGGCCAGGCTCTTTGTGGTGCGTGTTGTCGTACGCGAGGCGGAGCTCGGCGTCCCGTGCTTCATCGCCGGTGAAGAGGTCGAGCTCGCGCGTGATCTTCTTCAGCATGTCGGCCTTTTCGCGGTACGGGAGAAAGGTCGACTTCCAGCCGTCGATGATCAGCTCTTTCAAGTCGGACAGCTCGAGCCCGAAGGTGCGGTGCACGAGGTGTAGCTCTTTCGACACGGTGGTATCGGTGACCAGGCGATTGTCGGTGTTGATGGTGACGCGCAGCCCGTAGCTGTAGAAGAACGGCAAAGGGTGCGACGCGAGATCGGGTGCCGCGTGCGTCTGGATGTTCGACGACAAGCAGATCTCGAGCGGGATGCGGTGATCGTTGACGTAGTTGAGGAGGTCACCGTTCTCGCGCAGCCGCGTGCCGTGGCCGATGCGATGCGCGCCGCAGTAGTGGATGGCCTGCGCGATGGACTCGGGCCCGAACGCTTCGCCCGCGTGCGCGGTGCAGTTGACGTTGTTGTCGAGGATGAGCTGAAACGCCTGCTGGTGATCCTTCGCCGGGAAGTTGAGCTCGGCGCCGGCGAGATCGAAGCCGATGACCCCGCGGTTCTTGAACGCGACGCACAGCTCGGCCATGCGCAGCGACGCCATCGGCGAGATGGAGCGGATGCCGCACAAGATGACGCCGGAGCGCACGCCGAAGTCGCGCTCGCCGGCCCGCAGGCCCAAGATGACCGCTTCGACAATCTCCGCGAGCCGTAGCCCGCGCTGCGTATGCAGCATGGGCGAGTAGCGCACCTCGATGTAGCGGACGTTCTCCTTCGCGCAATCCTCGGCTAGCTCGTACGCTGCGCGGTACAACGACTCCTCGGTCTGCAGCACCGAGAGCGTGACGTCGAAGGCCTTCAAGTAGTCTTCCAGCGACGCACACACGTCGCCCGCGTAGATGTGGCTGAACAGGCCGTCGGCATCGTCCGCGGGCAGCTTCACCTTCTGCTGGCGCGCGAGATCGAGGATCGTCTCGATCCGCATCGAGCCATCGAGGTGGCAGTGAAGATCGGTCTTCGGCAGCTTCTCGATGTACGCGAGACTGAGCGACGGCATGAAGCCGTGTAGCAGCACTGGACCGGAGTTCACAAGCGTGTGAACCGCGGTTGACTGGACCGGTTTGCTCAGCCGTATCTGCAGAGTTGTGCTGGCACGTCGATTGCGCGGCGGGCCGCCATGACTCGACACGTCTCTCCCGCATGGAGAACGGCGAGCACGTCACGCTGACGCTCACCGACGTGCGCATCGACGGTGCCGCGATGAACGCCATCGCGCAGACTTCGAGTGAGCTGTCGAGCAACTCGGCGTACGACGCGCGATGCCGCCATCGAGCGCTACGTCCTCGATGGCCGTTCGTACGAGCTTCACTACACGCGGTCCGCGGCACGGTAGATGGAGACCCGGCTGACGACATGCTACGACTCGTGCAAGCAACGCGTGTAGAGGAGCACTTGTCACCATGGCTAAACAGCACGCACCGGAGTTCGTGGCGCTGGTCGACGCGGCCAAGCGCAGCGTTAAGGAAATCACCGTCGACGAAGTGCTCACGCGACAGAAAGCCGGCCAAGCGTTCCACCTGGTCGACGTTCGTGAAGATCGCGAATGGGACGCAGGTCACGCCGTCGGCGCGCAACACCTGGGACGCGGCATCATCGAGCGCGACATCCGCGCCACAGTTCCGGATCTCGCCGCGCCTCTAGTGCTGTACTGCGGTGGCGGCTTTCGCTCGGCGCTCGCGGCCGAGAGCATCCAGAAGATGGGCTACACGAACGTGTCGTCGCTGGCCGGTGGTTGGAGCGAATGGCTCGCCCGCGGCGGAGAGACGACGAAGGAATAGCGCGGCTACGGAATGACGACCGCGGCGCTGATCGGCCACCAAAGGCAACGAGAGTGCGAAGAGTAGCGCGCGTGAATTTCGCATGCCGCCGCGACGCTCACGAGGTGTGCGACCCGTCGCACGGACCCAAGCGCCGCACGAGATACAACGAGCCGAGCAGCGCCAGCGCACTGACGATCACGCCCCACACGAAAGAGCGGGGCAGGTAGCGCAGGTGCACCACGCTCCGCGGTGCCGTAAGTCGCAGCGCGAGGCGGCCGCCGTCTCGATCCGCGGGCCACTTGGGACCGAAGCGCACGACCTCACCGTCGTCACTGTGCCAGTGCTCGTTCCAGTTGAGGTTGACGAGGAGCAGTGTTGGCCGCGTGGGCTGCGTCAGCTCCAACTGCACATCCAGCTGGTTGGGCGACCAGCGCACCACGCGCGCGGTGCCGATGGTGGCATCCTCGAGCCTCACCTGCGGGACGTCGTCCATGTCGAGCTGGGCCGCGCGCGTGAGGGGTGCTTCCTCGTCGCAGCCGATGACGCCGTGGTTCGCGAACACCAGCTCGAGCATGCGGCTGTAGTGACCCTTCACCTGATAGAACGGCGTGCTGCGCTGGATCACCGGCGGCGCGAGGGCAAACACCGTCGAGAGATGGTGGTTCGCATACACCGCAGCATCGATCGCCACCACGGCGAGCACCAGCAGGCCCACCGCCTTGCCGGCGCGCGAGAGCCAGTCGGCCCCGATCCCCGCGCACAGCGAAAGGGCGAGCGCAGCCAGGAGCACGTAGCGCGAGGGCACCCGAAGATCGCGCAGCACCGGCAGCTGCCGCATGATCCACCACGGCCCGTACGGCCACGTATCGCCGAGAGCGATGCCGATGCCAGTGACGGTGAGCACGAGTACGATCGCGATGGAGGTGGCGGGCGGACGCGGCCTGCGAAGGCAAGCGACGACGCCGAGGAGCGCGAGCGGCCACGCGAGGAACGGGAGCCGCCATCCGTACTCGTGGATCGCGTACCGATGTCCTGGCAGCTTTCCGCTGCCGAGCAGCGTAAACGCCGACTGCACCAGCTCGGCGAGCCCTTGGCGATCGTTCTCGGTGGTGTGCCTGGGATGCACGATCGCGAACTCGGCCGCGGGGAACAGTCGGTAGGCCGCGAGCGCCACACCCACCAGCGCTGCAGCGACGAGGATCAGCAGCGGACGCGTGCGCCGCGTCACCAGCGCGTCGGCAACGGCCACCACCGATAGCGCGATGCCCGCCATGGCGGCCGTCGAGTTGCCGCCTTGCGCGACGATCACGGCGAGCACCACGCCCGCACCGATCGTGAAGCGCAGATCGTCCTTCGCCCGCACGTAGGTCCACAACAGGTGCGGGATCAGCGCCCCGCCGAAGAAAGACACGTGGCCGATACCGAAGTGGAGGACGATCCACCCACACAAGCCGAAGCTCGCTGCCGCCGTCGCGGCGCCGTAGAACGAAAGCGATAGCGAGCGCGCGAGCCGATAGCTCCCGTCGATGCCCGCAGCGACGAACGCGAGCAGCATGAGCTTTTGCCCCAGCGCGACACCGAACAGCACGACGAACAACATCGCCGGTGAGCCCGCGAGAGACTGTGGGTTCGCCAGCTGCGGCTCGCCGCCGCACATCCACGGGTTGTAGAGAGGGACCTGGGCGAACCACACGAGGCTTCGCCGCGCGGCCTCGAGCGTGGTCTGGAAGTAGCGCCAGTCGTACGACGACGCGAGGTTGGCCGGGTGCCGCCACATGCTCGCGGTGCCGATCGCTGCCGTCGCAACGGCGACCGCAGTCGTCACCAGCGCGAGCGTCGTTGTGCCCCCGCGCTTCACCCCACGCGCTGCGTCAACCAATCGACGAAGCGGGCCTCGAGGCGATCCTTGCCCGTGTGACCTTCGAGGCGGTTGGCCTCCTGGATCCCGGTGGGCGAGGTGATGTTGACCTCGGTGAGCACGCCCCCGATGACGTCGATGCCGACGAAGTAGAGGCCGACCTTCTTGCAGAATGCGCCGACCTCGTCGCAGATCTGCTGCTCCTTCGGCGATAGCGGAGAGCGCACCGCGTTGCCGCCGACGTGCAAGTTGCCGCGGTTCTCGTCGGCGCGCGGCACGCGCAAGACCGAGCCCAGGTATTCACCGTCGAGCAGGAGGATACGCTTGTCGCCCTCGCGCGCGGCCGGGAGATACTGCTGGGCCATCACCGCGCGCTTCTCACCGTGCGTGAGGGTCTCGAAGATGACCAGCATGTTGCGATCTTCGCGGCGCACGTGGAACACGCCCGAGCCGCCGGCACCATCGAGGGGCTTCACGATCATCTCGCCCCCCAGCTCGTCGACCAGCTCGCGTAGCCGGGTCAGGGAGCGGGTGACGAAGGTCGGCGCGATGAGCTTTGGAAACTCGAAGATCGCGAGCTTTTCGTTGTACGTCCGCAGCGCCGGCGGATCGTTCACCACCAGCGTCTTTCCGCGCGCACGATCGAGCAGGAGCGTGGCCGTGAAGTACTCGATGTCGAACGGCGGATCCTTGCGCATGAGGACCGCCTGGAACGCGGACAGCGGCTGCCGCTTCGTGGCACCGAGCTCGAACGCGGGACGTGCGCGCACCGCCTTGACCACGGTGGTGACGGTGGCCCAGGCCTCCGGTCCATCGAGCTCGAGGTGACGGGCCTCGCACACGCCCACTTCGTAGCCACGCGCGAGCGACTCCATGATCATGACCAGCGTGGTGTCGCCGTCGGGGTTGATCGCCGCCGGCGGATCCATCACCACGAGGATGCGGAGCTTGTTGCTCATGCGTCGCCGACGGGCTCCGGCGTCGCGACTTCCGACGGTGGGTCCACGAGCACGTCGGGCGTCTTCTGGGGCAGGAGGTGCTCGAGGCCGTGCTTGCGCAAACGGTAGTACAGCGTCGAGCGGTTGATGCCGAGCTGGCGCGCCGCCTGCGCGATGTTGCTCTGGTTGCGCTCGATGGCTGACACGATCTCGGCGCGCTCTTGGTCCTGCAGCCGTGCGGGGAGGGGCTTGCCGGCGCTCGCGCCCGCGTTCAACACCATGGGTGCCGTCGGTGTATTCGCTTGCGCGCGGCGACCGAAGTCCAGGTCGTTGGCCGTCACCTCCGGTCCGCGGGCCACGATGATCGCGCGCTCCACCACGTTCTCGAGCTCGCGCACGTTACCGGGCCAGTGATACTGGCTCATCGCACCGAGGGCGCTCGCATCGAAGCCGCGCACGCTCTTGCCGGTGACCTTGTTGAATTTGCCGACGAAGTGCTCCACGAGCTTCGCCAGATCCTCCACGCGATCGCGCAGCGGCGGCAGCGTGATGGGGAACACGTTGAGGCGATAGTAAAGATCCTCGCGGAACTTGCCCTGCGCGATGAGCTCCTCGAGGTTGCGGTGCGTGGCCGACACCACCCGCACGTCGACGCGGACCGTCTCGGTGCCACCTACACGCTCGAACTCGCGCTCCTGCAGGACGCGCAGCAGCTTCACCTGCACGTCCGCGGGGATGTCGCCGCATTCGTCGAGGAACAACGTGCCGCCATCGGCGAGCTCGAAGCGACCCGCGCGGCGTGCCACGGCACCGGTGAAGGAGCCCTTCTCGTGACCGAAGAGCTCGCTCTCGAGCACGCCGGTCGAGAGCGCGGCGCAGTTCACGCGCACGAACGGCTTGTCCTCGCGCGTGGAGTTGATGTGAATGGCGTGGGCGACCAGCTCCTTGCCGGTGCCGGTCTCACCACGCAACAGCACGGTAGATCCCGTCGGTGCCACCTGCTCCACCTTGGTGAGCACCTCGCGCAACGCCGGTGCATCACCGACGATGAGTCCGAAGTCGAACTCGCCGTGCATCTCGCGCGAGAGGTAGCCCGCGTACTGGCGCAGCTGCTCTTCGAGACGACGGTTCTCGCGCCGCAAGTGAAAGCGTTCGAGCGCCTGGGTGAGCACGCCCTTCACCTCTTTGCTGTCCCACGGCTTCGTGATGTAGCGATAGACCTGGCCGAGGTTGATGGCTTCGATGAGCACGTCTTGATCGGTGTACGCGGTCAGGATGAGCCCGACCGCGTCGGGACGCACCTCACGCGCCGCGCGCAAGAACTCGAGGCCCGTCATCTTGGGCATGCGCTGATCGCTGACGATGACCGCGACGTCGTGGTCCTTCAAGATCGCGAGCGCCTCGTCGCCGGAGCCGGCGGTGAGGACCTGGAACACCCGCTTGAAGTTGAAGCGAAAAGCGTCGAGGTTGTCCGACTCATCGTCTACGACGAGGATGGGGTAGCGCTGGGCATCGATCATTGGGGCGGCATCACGATACTTTCATCTGCAGTATTGTGGAACGCGCATTTTTCAGGTGGTGCTCTGCCCCAGGATCGGGATCGACGCGCGGCAGACTCCGCGGTAATCAGCGGTAGCACGTGAGCTGAGAATGGAGCAAACCGTGGTCG
>JAYUBF010000337.1:0-3015 GCA_043741435.1 Myxococcales bacterium | reverse complement strand
TGGGCCTCGTCCACCTGAAGCCCGACGTGGAGCGCATCTTCCGCCGCGTGTCGGAGGCACAGTCCACGCTGCTCCCCGAGGCCGAGCGAGCGAAGTATTTGGCCCAGCTCGCGAACCCCGTCAGCAAGGAAGACGCCGCGGCGCATCAGCAGGTGTTGTCGTTGCTCCAAGCCGAGATGGCGTTCAGCCGAGGCAAGCACCTGCTCAAGAAGAACGAGCTCGGCGCAGCGCTCACCGACTTCGAGTCGTCGCTGGCTGCGGCGCCAGGCGAGGGCGAGCACATCATCTACACCGCGTGGACGCGCCACTGCCTCAGCCGCCTGTCGCTGGCCGACGCCAAGGCCGAGATCGCGCGCGGCCTCAAGCTCGCGCCGCGCAGTGGGAGCGGTCAGTACTTCCTCGGGATGATCTTCAAAGAGGAAGAGTCGTTCGACGCCGCGATCGCTCAGTTCCGCAAGGCCGTCGAGCTCGACGGCCGCATGTTCGAGGCAGAGCAAGAGATCCGCGTGCTGCAGAATCGTCGCGGCCCCGAGAAGAAGGGCCTGTTCGACCGCTTCCGCAAACCGGCGAAGTAGACGCTCCTCGGAAGACATCGCGTCGGCACGCGTAGCATCGCGCTGATGAGCGCCCCACGGACACGCCTTCTTGTCGGCATGTGGATCTTCCTCCCATTCTGTTTGCTCGGCGCGCGATCAGCGCATGCCGAGCAAGTCATCTCCATCGTTGGCGAAGTCGAAACGCTTTGGGGGCCCTTCACGCGCTGTGGAAAGGTCCACGTGATTGGCGAGATCGACGTGCTCGTCCGCAAAGTAGAGATCGGCGTAGTCTCGGACCCTCGCATCGTCGTGGAGGTCTCGTGCCCGCAGCGGTGGACCGTTCGTGAGCGGCTTCGCCTCGAGCTCACCACGCACCGACCTTCGGATTGGCCGCGGATCTCGTCGAGGTCACGCCGCGCCCATCGGTATTACCTGATCCGCGCGACGCCCCAGGAGAGCGAGTGACGTAACACACATCGGAGTTGGAAGGCGCTTCTCGCCGGGCTTATGAAGCCGCGCCGTACGCAGCTCGCCGTAGTGCGGCGCGCCGTCGAAGGTGCTTGCGATGGCCGGTCGGCTTGGGACGCGCTTGCTCATCAGCACCTCGTGCCGCCAGATGAATTTCAGCTCGCGTCGGAGAAAAGTGGTCGCTGATTGCTAGTCGTCCGCGCCGACGGCGTCGTCGTCGGCACCACCGTTGCCGCCGGCGTCATCGCCCTTTTTACCCATGTCGGGGATCCACTGCTCCATCACGCCCATGATCTGCTTCGCCTGCTTCTCGGACGAAATCGCGAAGCTCGACTGCTTGCGGTAGGTGCCCTGCCACTTCTTGAAGCGCACGACCGCCATCTTGGGCGTGTTGAACTTGCCCGTCTTTCGATCGAGCTCCTCGTAGAGGAACATGATCGTCGACCACGCACCGCGCGTGAGCACTTCCTTCTTGATGGTGCGACGGACCACCTTGCCTTCGTCGGTGTAGTCGTAGGTGATCTCGTCGATGGTCTCGGCCATGAAAGTCTCGTCTGAAAAGAGTTAGCCGGCGGTTTTGTTGGCAGCCACCAGGCGTTGCAGCGCAAGTCGATCGCGCTCCGACAGCTCGACGAACTCGATGCCCATGCCGGCCACCATGTCGTCCCCCGCGTCACGCGCCACCCGCACCACCTTGCCGGTGGACTTGATGGCGCGCCCGTCGGGCAAGGAGAAGTGCAGCTGCAGCACCTCGCCGATCTCGAACAGCAGCTGGGACCGAACGAAGGCGCCGCCGACCGACAGGTCTTGCGTCGAGAACTGGATCACGGCGACCACGCGATTGGTCGCATCGGACACGGTGATCGGCAGCTCGACGGGGTGCCGTGGATGTTGTCGCTTGTTGGTCACGCCGCGGACAAGGTCGCTGGGCTACGGCGCAAGTAGACTGGTGACGTCGCGCAACGTGACCAGCAGCTGGCCAGCGCCTGCGCCTGGCGCGTCGAGCGGGCTGCGCTCGCTGCGCGAGATGCTGACTTGTGCGGTGTCGCCACCGGCGAGCGCGCGATCGAGGCCGCCGTCCTTCGCGTTGGCGACGGCACGCGGGAGCAAGAACACGCCATCGTCGGCCGCCTTGCAGCGGACCGCACCTGGATGCGCACCCGCCCAACGAAGCTCGATGGAGACGGGAGCGCCGTTGTTGGCACTCCAACGAACCTCGAGATCGTGCGCCAGCGTGGCGACGGTGAGGTCGGGAAATGCCGTGGGGAGCTTCGCCGCGACGACGAACGGGCCAACGTCCTCCCCGCCCTCGGCCTCCATCTCGATCGAGCTGCCCGGCAGCAGCTCTTGCCGCGTCTCGAACGCGTACATCACGCCACTTACGAACGGCATGATCTCGGGATAGTGCTGCGGCTTCACCACGAAGAGCGGCGTTCGTGCCCCGTCGGTGCGTCGCAGCGTGAGCGGTCCGGCATCGAGCAGCGAGACCTGGAGCGCGGATGACTGCGCGGGTGCGCCGCTCTCGTCGAGCGTGCAGCTGTCGACCAGGAGATCGGCGTCGCGATCGCCCGGGAGGCCGAGCAATCCAGCCACGGCGCGTGCATCGACGGCTCGATCGGCCGTGCGATAGCGGACGAAGTGCGCTGCCGCTTCGAGCCGCGTCGGTGATACGGAGACGAGCTCGCGCGTGTAGCTGAGCTCGAGCTGCACCAGCGAGTGTGACTGCACCCTCTCGGGCGTCTCCTCACGCGCGGCCGCGGTGCATCCACCCGCGGTGGCCACGGCCAGGCTGAGGGCCAGGAACTGATTCGAAGCGACGGGCATGAGGGCCCCTTAGAATAGACCAAGCCCCTTCGACCTCGCAAGTTCGGCCGAAGAACTATTCGCGAAATCGATAGGTTGCTCGATTCGCATGTAACTTCTCAAAAAGTGCCGGCGGCTCTCAATCGAGTCGCTGAATTCGTGCAGTATTGGGCGATTTGACGATGTGGCTGCCTTGGCTGCCGTCACT
>JAYUBF010000336.1:0-9834 GCA_043741435.1 Myxococcales bacterium | reverse complement strand
TGACGCTCTGAAAAATTTCAGAATTGCCTGTCGCCTGTTGCCGAAACAGACGAATCGCGAAGCGAGATTGATCACTTGGACTTAAGTGATCGGCATTGGTCCTAAACCGGACATCGCTGTCGCTGCGACCAAGCGAAAGCCCGAGCGATCATCGCGTCGCTGTGATCCAGCGCGTAGGGCCGCCTCCAAGTAAAGACTATCTTGACTAAGGTCATGACCATGGTCATGATAGGCAGATGTCGGAGGTATCGAAGGGCGTGCTCAAAGGAAAGATGCTGGAGTACTTCCGTCGAGTCGAGGAGACCGGCGAAGAGCTGGTCGTGACCGACAACGGGCGCCCAGTCGTGAAGGTCGTGCCGATCCGGGCGCGTGCTTCTGCCGCGCTGGTGTTTGCCGACGTGCGCGGTCGCGTGGTGTATCACGACCACATCCTGACGCCGACCACGAGCGAGTGGCCGGAGACGTGATCGTCCTCGACACCCACGCTCTACTTTGGTGGGCACTGGATCCAGATCGGCTTTCGAAAACTGCCACGAGCAAACTCGCCGAGATGGAGCAGCACGGCGGATTCGCGAGCGCGATCTCGATCTGGGAGCTTGGCGTCAAGGTCCAGCAGGGCAAGCTCGATCTTGGGATCTCGATCGAAGAATTCGCCAGTCGCATCGAGCGAAGTACGATCGTCGACCTGCTCCCCGTCGATACCGCGACCTGGCTGCGAAGCCTAGAGCTCGCGTGGTCTCATCGCGATCCAGCCGATCGAGTCATCGTCGCGACCGCGCTCTTGCGCGGGGTTCCGCTACTCACCGCCGACGAAACCATTCGCCAGTTCAGTGGCGTCGCCTCCATCTGGTAGTACGGGAGTGTAGATGCCGCCACACGCGCCGCCGCATTAGCCACGCCACCTCAGCGCGCCGCGACCTCGCGTGCGGCCTCTGCCTCGAGGCGCTCCACGATTGTCTTCCGCTGCCCGGGGCGAAGCGACAGGCCTGCCAAGCTCATCGCAGAGGCTACGCTCGCGAGCCCGTCGTGCGCGGATAGGCTGAGGAAGGTGGAGTTGTCGTCAGCGAAGGTGCAGGCAAGCGCACGATCGACCAAGGCCTCGGCGCGGCCCGGGCCCCCGAGTCGAGCCACGGCGTGGACAACGACCGCGACCAGCTCGGCCATCTCGTCGCAGCGGCCTTGATCGGCGAGCGCAGCTGCTCGGTCTATGTCCCCGAGGGCGACCAGCAAGCGCGCGCCCGCAGCTTTAGCGCCGCGAGGTTCGCTTGCAACGTCTTCGAGCAAGGCGCGCGCCGTCTTGTTGTCGCCGAGCTTCACATAAACTGCGGCCAGCTCGATCGCATTCGCCGGTCGCCGGTGGTCCCCGTCGTCGCGGCGCCGTAGCCGATCTGCAGCGCTGAGCGCCTCGCGCTGAGCCGGCAACTGTTTCAGCTTCCCGAGCAAGGCTGCGATCGCAAGCACGTCGGTTGTGTGGTTGTCGTCAGACTCCGCGACCAGCGTGTCGATCGCTTCGCGAAGTCGCTTGAGCCCGTTGGCAACGCCGCCCGCTCGTAGCTCCGCCTCTCCAAGGAGAGTGAGCACTTCGGCGCGCGCGACGCGCTCGCTGATCTGCCTCGCAATCGGGAACGCTTCCGTCGCCAATTTTCGGCCCAGCGCTATCCGGTGCGCATGTACGTTGCCCAGCGCAGCGCCAGCCAGGCCTCGCGCTCGATAAACGAGATCGTCCGACTGACGCGCATCGGTGGCCTCTTGGTCGAGCGCCGCGAGCGCCCGCGCCCCGACGGCGGGCGACGCACAGCTGTGCACCAAGCTCGCGAAGGTCTCGTTCTCCCAGCCGGACGTCGGCTGGTCTCCGGCGCGCTCGAGCAGTGTCTCCCAGATCGCCGCAGCGGCGCCGACGTCCTTCCAATCGCAGACGCGACGCCCGATCTCGAGCAGGCGCCCCGTAGCCCACTCGAAGCGCAAGTCCCAGCTGGCGGCCTTTCCCCAGCCGATACCCCCACCGAGCGCTATGGCCTTCTGCAGCGCCTGGCTGGCGTCCGCATCGCGCTTGAGCGCGAGGAATTGATCGGCGATGGCGACCCATACATCGATGGAGTAATACACGGCGGCGTTGTCCGTCTGCCACGGACTGCCGCCCATCATCCGACGCGCAGCATCGGTTCGCTTGGCTTCTACGAGCTGGGCCGCGATGTCCCGCCGCCAGTCCTCTGAGCTGGTTTGCCGGTGCGTCCAGGCACCGATGATCTCCGCAACCTCGAAAAGATCCTTCGCGGTCTCGATCTGCTTGCGTTGCGCGGAGATGTCGACGTTAACCGGTTTCGCGGGCTCGGGCAGGGCGACGCAACCAGGCGAGATGAGCAGCCCCCACGCGATTGCAAAACGGACCGTCCGTGACATCGCGAGAGCCGGGTACATGAGGCGCACTCTACGACATCAGCGCCGGATTATTCACGTGGCCGATCGCGGAGAGGTTCTCGTCGACCGGGTCAGTCGCTGCCAGGAACAGCGACCGAAGGAGAACGATCGAGCTGCGAGAGCCAGGCGAGCGCGAGCTCGGCGGCACCCTGCTCGGCCTCTTTCTTCGAATGACCTTCACCGCGCGAGCGCTCGACGTCACCCACCATCGCTGCCACTTCGAAGCGCTTGTCGTGGTCGGGACCGGACGTGCCGAGCAACTGATAGCGCACCGAGAGCTTGCGGCGCGCCGCGGACTCCTGCAGGCGCGTCTTCCAGTCTTCGTTCGCAGCCTGGCCGGCCGCGTCGATGCGCGTGTTGAAGATGCCGGCGACGACGCGATGCGCAGCGACGAAACCACCGTCGAGATAGATGGCGCCGAGCACCGCCTCGAGCGCGTCGGCGAGCACCGACGACTTTTGGCGACCCCCCGATTGCTCTTCGCCACGGCCGAGGAACAACCACGGCCCGAGGTCGAGCTCGCGCGCGACGATCGCCAGGCTCGCCTCCGACACGACAGTGGCGCGGCGACGGGACAGCTCGCCTTCGCTGCGCGCGGCATCTTGCTCCATCAACAAGTGACCGACGGCCAGGTCGACAACGGCGTCGCCGAGGAACTCGAGGCGCTCGTTGTGGCTGCGACCACAGTCGGGGTTCTCGTTGAGGAACGACTTGTGCGTGAGCGCGACCTCGAGCAGATCTTGCGAGGCGAAGGTGTGACCGAGCTTCTGCTCGAGCAGCTGGTAGCTCACGCGCCCGCCGCGATGAAGCCACCGCCCAGCACCTCGTCGCCGGCCGAGCCTCCATAGAACACGGCGGCCTGCCCGGGGGTGATCGCGCGCTCGGGCTTGTCGAAGCGAACCTGGGCACCCTCGGCGGTGAGCGCGATCGTGGCAGGCTGCGGCGTGTGGCGATGGCGCAGTTGCACCGAGGCGCGTACCTCGGTCGTCGGTGAGGGGCCGGCCCACGAGATCTCCTCGACGCGCAGGGCCTCGCGGTAGAGCGCATCGGGAGGCCCGAGCGTGACCTCGCCGTTGGCGGCATCGATCGCGGTCACGTAGAGCGGCGTCGCGGCTGCCACGCCGAGGCCCCGCCGCTGTCCGATGGTGAAGCGATGCACGCCGTCGTGCTGGCCCAGCTTCTCGCCCGCTTGGTTGCGGATCACGCCCGGCCGCACCAACGCGCGCGCCGCCACGAAGCTGCTGTGGTCACCGTCGGGGACAAAGCAGATCTCTTGCGACTCGGGCTTGGCTGCGTTCGGGAGCCCGAGGCGCGCCGCGTGCGCCCGGACCTCGTCCTTGCGCAGCCCACCGAGCGGGAACGACACGTGCGGCAACGCCGCCCGCGGCATGTTGAAGAGGAAGTACGACTGGTCCTTGTCCCCATCGACCGCGCGGCGCAAACGGAGCACGCCATCGGCGTCCACGATCTGCGCGTAGTGGCCGGTGGCCAGGCGCTCGGCACCGAGGGACCTGGCGGCGCCGAGGAGCGGGGTGAACTTGATGTGCTCGTTGCAACGCACGCACGGGTTCGGCGTGCGACCCCTCGCGTACTCAGCGACGAAGTCGTCGATGACCCGGCGCTGGAAGTCGGCCGAGTAGTCCATCACGTAGAACGGGATGCCGAGGTGCGACGCGACTGCGCGCGCGTCTTCCACGTCGCGCGGCCCACAGCAACGACCACCCGACGACGCGACGCTTCCACCCGCGTCGTACAGACGCATGGTCATGCCGACGACGCGGTGACCCGCTTCCTTGAGCAGGCCCGCGGCGACGGCACTGTCCACGCCGCCCGACAAGGCGACGACGGTGAGAGGGGAGGACATCGGCGTCTCCTCTACCCTCTTCTCCTGCCTCGTTGCAAGCCGCGTAGCCGCCTACTCAGGCTTCTTACCACCATCCTGGATGAGCTTCTCGACGCGCGTGACCTGGTCCTCGCTGAGGATGTGCCCCCCGGCGAGCGCCGAGTTCATGTCGTACATCGTGAGCTTCGGCAGGCCCTTCAACGCGGTGAGCTTGTCGAGCGCGATCTGCGCGATGACGCCGCTGCGTGGCATCAGCTGGAGGTACTCGCCGGCGAAGGCCATCGCCCGGGCTTGCGCCCTGCCATCGGTCTTCTTGAGGAGAGACTCCTGCAGGTGCATCTGTAGCTCGTACACCGCCGAGGCACCGATGAATGTCGGATCGTCGTGCTCGAACTTCGGATCAAGCGACACCTCGATCGTCTGCTTGCCGCCGACGGTGGTCTCGACGATCTGGGTCACACCCTTGCCCGAAGCCTTCTCCGCGATGCCACGCGCCACCAGGGGCACGGCGGCCTGCGTCCGGCTGAACACCGCGCCCGGGGTCTCGTCGGCGTAGTACGGGTTGAGCGTGCGGAGGTAGTGCACGCCGCTCATGAGGCGCTGCGCAGCGACGGAGAGCTCGGGGCTCAGCACCTCGATCGTGCCGAGCTGCTCCTTGACGTCGAGCTCACCGTTGGCGTCGAAGTCCACGTTGTCGAGCGTGGTCGTCTTGTTCGGCGAAACGATGCGGCCCTTCTTCCAGGCCACGGTCTCGAGGCGCCGGTTGATGCGGTGGTAGTCCTCGCCCTTGTCGATCGCGGTGTAGAGCTCGCGCACGAAGCCCGGAATCTCGTCGACGAACAGCGGATCGTTGCTGGTGATGACGTCAGCCATCGGCGCCTTCGACTTCAGCATCGCGAGCGTCTGGGTGCCCACGCACTGGAACAATGCGACGAGCTTGCGCGCCTTCGGGCCCTTCACGCCCTCTTGCTGCAGGGCTTGCTCGACGGTGCCGCCGATCTGCGAGTGGCCCACATAGGTGATCATGTGGACCTTCTCGTCTTCGAGATCACGCAGCACGTCGGTGCCGGTCTCGCGAACGAGGACGTGCATGCGTCCCTTGGTCGCTTCCGCGCCGTTGAGGCCTTCCTTCACGGTGAAGCCCACTGCCTTCAGCGCTGCGAGGTCGGCGGCCAGGAATCCGCCCATCGAGTAGTGGCGGATCTCGATGGTGCCCGTCGCGGGGATGGGCGGTGCCTTCGGCAGGAGACCGTTCACCGCATTGCGGACGAGGCTGACCACCTCGCGCTTCTGCTTGAAGAGCAGCGGCACCTTCAGCTTGAGCAGCGCGGTCACCACCATTTTCTGCAGCGACGGATCCCGCTCGGTCTTCGCGCGGGCGATGAGGTCCGCGACGGCACCCTTCTGCTCCGCGCTCTTTTGCGCGAGCGAGGCCGTGATGAGCTTTGATATACGCCCGGCGCGGGTGACGCGCGCCGACTCGGCGGCCGGCGTGGTCGCCGGGGCGGCGTGACCGATGGTGGTCGCAACGGAAAGCGCGAGGAACAAGCTCATCTGGATTTTTCGCACGGAGGTCTCCTGGCCCGAGGCTCGAAGCAATGAACGGACCAAGCACCTCGGCGCCTCGCTTCGGCCTTGATCTCACGCACAAACGAGGGCTTGGGCTGGGCGCTGCCTCGCTTGCCTGCCACGCCAGTGGCTAAACGAGTCGCCTACGTGCGAGAGCACCATGGTCGGTTCGGAGTACGATTTTGCGGCGATCACCTACTTCAAGCACGCGATCCCCGACACGGCGGAGCTGCCCCGCGCGAAAAAGACGACCTCTCCGGCGCCGGTCTCGGTCGCGGAAGGCGATGACCTTGCGCTGAATCCGCCTCCGCGAGAAGTCGTCGCCACAATTAGTCCCTGTTGCAATGGACGAAACAGGGCACATTGCCGGACGCGAGACGAAGCGATGAACAAGCACCGACAACCGGTCGTCTACATCCCCCATGGTGGTGGCCCCTGGCCGTTCGTACCGTTACCGATGTTCGACGAACACGAGACGACCGCGTTGTCGAGGTATCTGCGCGAACTGTCGTCCGCCCTGCCGGCAAAGCCGAAGGCGCTGCTGGTCGTCTCCGCGCACTGGGAAGCGCCCGTGCCCACCGTCATGACCTCGGCGAAGCGTCCCCTGCTGTTCGACTACTACGGCTTCCCCCCCGCGCCGTACGCGCTCACGTGGCCGGCCCCCGGCGGCCAGCATCGCGAGCGGCACCGATGCGCAGCGCGGGTTCGATCACGGCCCGTTCGTCCCGCTCAAGGTCACGTACCCGAACGCCGACGTGCCCACCGTGCAGCTGTCGCTGAAAGAAGGGCTCGATCCGGTCGAGCACCTTGCCATCGGACGCGCGCTGGCACCGTTGCGCGACGAAGCAGTCCTCATCGTGGGCAGCGGCATGAGCTATCACAACATGCGCGGCTTCGGCGGCTCGGGCCGCGGCCCGTCGGAGATCTTCGACGAGTGGCTGACGAAAGCGGTCAGCGCGGCGCCAGCGGAGCGCACACATCAGCTCACGGAGTGGGCCACGGCGCCGGCCGCTCGCTTGTGTCATCCCCGTGAGGAGCACCTCGTGCCATTGTTCGTGGTCGCTGGCGCGGCCGGAGAAGATCCCGGGCGCAACACGTTCCGCAATTTGTTCGGAGGCACTTGCATCTCGGCCGTGCAGTTCGGCTAGTCGTTTCGTTTCACTCATCGGAAAGCTCATCGCATCACTTCAAACAAGGAGAACCACCATGCGCACGCTCGCTCTCGGTTTCGTTTCCGCTTCGTTGCTCGCTGCCGCGCCGGCCTTCGCCGCCCCCACCACGTGGGACATCGATTCGGCGCACAGCGCCGTCACCTTCACCATCAAGCACCTCGCGGTGTCGACGGTGCGCGGTGAGTTCGGCAAGGTCACCGGCACGGTGTCACTCGACGGCACCGACGTGAAGACGGCGAAGGTGGAGGCCACGGTGGACGCTTCCACCATCAACACCCGCGAGCCGAAGCGCGACGCGCACCTCAAGAGCCCCGACTTCTTCGACGTGGCGAAGTATCCGACGCTCACGTTCAAGTCGACTGGCATCGTCGCGGGTGCCGGCGGCGCGTTCAAGCTCAGCGGTGAGCTCACCGTCCACGGCGTGACCAAGCCGGTCACGTTCGACGTGCAGGCGCTCTCGCCCGAAACGAAGACTCCGTTCGGCACCACAATCATCGCCACGTCGGCCACCGGCAAGATCAACCGTCAGGACTTCGGCGTGACCGGCGGCAAGGCCAGCATGATGGTCAGCAACGACGTGAACATCACGCTCGACCTCGAGCTCGTGAAGAAGGTCGCGAAGTAGCAGCGCGCCGACGATCGGGGCCACCGCCGCAGGTGCGGTGCCGGCCCCGATCGTATCAGTAGTTCGCGCAGTGATTGCCAACCGAAGTCGTATCGACGACGCAGCCGCCGAGCTGCAGCGATCCACAGGACACCTCATCGGTGCGGCATGCGACGACGGCACGGCTGAGGCAATCGGCGAGCGCGATGCACGCTCTTCCGGCCCCTTGCCGAGGTATGACACAGCAGACCTGTTCGGCGCCGCAGTCCACTGAGTCGGTGCAGCCCGTGCTCGACGCCGCCGCGATCGCCGTACATCGCTGAGCGTCGCTGGTATTGACCATGTCGCTGATGACCATGTGGCGGGGAGAGATCTCCAATGGATCGCCGACACCGCACCCCGAGCCGAGAAGGACCAACAAGAAGCGCTGAACCTCGTGCTCGGGCAGGCGTCGAAGCCGTTCACGATTCTCCCGCCGCGCAGGGCGACGAGCGGCAGATCCCGGAGACGAAACGTTACTTCTTCGGCGGAATGTACGAGGAGTTGACGGCGAGAAAGTTCGCTACGAACTTGAGCTGCTTCTTCTGCAACGGCTTGAAGACGAGATCGCCATGGTAGAAGTTCTTCCTCATAGGCGTCCGCTGCAGGTAGCAGGAGCCGCCGAGCGGCGGTGTCGAGCCCTTGGCTCCAAGGTGCAGGCGAACAAGTTCGCAGCCGAAACGCGCTGCACCGTGAGCAGAGTTCTGGGCATCGAGGGCAGCGATCGCACCGTCATCGTCTTCGAGATTGACGGACGCCTCGGGCTCGCCGCTCGGTCGAGGCTTCCCGCCATCCGGCAGGAACGATTCCGCTAGAACGTCGCCATTCGACACCCACGATGATTTGCGGATTCCGCGGAGCGACTGCCCTGGCAGGGGCTGCCGGCGCCTCGCCTCTAGCTGAGCATTAGGGTCAGCGGGTAAACGAGATCCGAAGATAGATCGCCATACGCTTGCGATCCACCCGACGACAGCCTCGAGACCACGTGCCATCCGCTCTCCGCCTCCTCCGTCTCCAACGTGAACGCGAGGCGTCGATCGAGCGCTCGAAGTTCAAGCGTTGCCGATCCATCTTCATCACTCTGACGCAGGTCGAATGGCGCGACGCCTCTGACGTTGAAGCGCTGGAGCGACACGCGGAGGCGGTCGACGAGCGCGGCAACCTGACGTCGCACAGAGCTTCCGGTAAGCTTGCCCATGTCACGCTCAACCTGCGCGAGCAGGTTGGGGGGGGCAGCAGGAGCAAGATGAACCGTGAAGACGGGACGCCCAGACGCGTCTTGTTCGATGGCGCCGACTTGGATGCACGCCTGCATCGTCCTTGGCGGCAACACGACGGCACGCCGACACGCGTGTGCGTGAACGGGGACGACTGCGAGCGCCGCCGCGAGCGTGCAAGCGATCGTCGTCTCGGTCTTCGCGCCGTCAGTGCGCGTGGTGTACGTGGTGGTGTAGGAGCGTTCCATGTTCTTAGACGGGTGTGACCTGGGTGATCACGCTGAGGTTGAACTCCAAGTTCGGCATGCCGTTCGGGGTTGGCGTTTCTAGATCGGTCAAGTTCAGCAGCGCAAGGTTGAGAGTGATCCGGTACGCCTTTCCGTCGGCAGCGGTCGCCTCGATCACCGTCGGCGGACTCGTCTTGACGGTGAACTCCAGTGCCTTCGGCATCCCTTGAGTGTAAGCGAAGTGCTGCCAAGTGCTAAGGGGCACTGCATGCCAGTACAGTGTTCCGTCGGTGTTACGGGCGCTTGCGCTTCCGGGCTACCTTCAGGTCGCTACGAGCTCGCGCTATGACGCTCTTGCCCCCACGCGTCCACGGCATCGCTCCTCTTGTCCGAGTTCGTGAACGTCGTGTTGCCGAACACCCTTGCTGCTCGACGCAGGTTGCCAGAAGAGTTCGAAACAGCGCCGACGCGCTCGATCATGCTCGCGGTGTTCGTCGATTGCCCCTTGAGCTTGGTCCAGTGTGCGGCTACTTCTTCGAGGTGGCGGTCACAGCGTACGCGAGCATGCCGACGCCAGCGACGAGGCTGCCGGGATAACGATTCGCCTCGTCGTGATTCCCAGCAACGGGAAATCGAAATCTGGGGCGTCCGACAGGGACTTCGGCCTGAGGGGAAACGCCGGCAAGTATGACCGTCGTCAGCGAAAATCGAGGATGTTCACCCGATCTGGTGAAATCGATCCTTG
>JAYUBF010000335.1:0-9851 GCA_043741435.1 Myxococcales bacterium | reverse complement strand
CTCGCCCTCAGAATCCAGGTCGTCCGTGCCACACTCGATCCCCGCGAAGCCTACAACCAGATCCCGGAGAGAGACCCCCGTCTCCGTTAGGCACCCGTCAAACGGTAGCTGCTTTGGACCGCGCGCCGGGTGGGCTACTCTCCACGGCCTGTGGGCCAATCAATGAACCGACGGATCTCGATCGCGCACGTCTTCACCGCCGTTGCGCTGCTGTTCGCGCTGGGCGTCGCATCCGGTTGTGCGTCGTCCGCGACCACGCCTACGTGCGACAGCACCTGCAACGGTTGCTGCGATGGCACCACCTGCGTCGAAGCCACCGGCGACAACGCCTGTGGCGTGACCGGCAACCTCTGCCAGAAGTGTCGCTCGAACGAGACCTGCACCGATGGGATCTGCAAGACCACCGCGTGCAACGGTTGTGTCGATGCGACGAGCAAGGCGTGCGCCACGGGCAACACCGATGCGCAGTGCGGCGCGGCGGGTGGCACGTGCTCGAAGTGCGGCACCGGCACCGCGTGCAAGAACGGCGTGTGCCTCAGCACCGCGTGCATGGGCTGCACCGACTCGGCGATGAAGTGCCAGCTCGGGATTACCGACACGCAATGTGGCTCGGGTGGGAAGGCGTGTGTCGCCTGCACCGGGGGGCAAAAGTGCGACGACAAGCACTGCGTCGCGCCCGCGACGTGCTCCGCGGCCACCTGTCCTACCGGGTGCTGCGACGACAACGACAAGTGCGTCGACTCCACCGAAGAACATTGCGGCACGGGCGGCGGACGTTGCTCCACGTGCTCCGGCACGCAGACTTGTGGAGTCGATGGCACCTGCAAGGGCCCTTGTATGGAGACCTGTGCTGGCTGCTGCGACTCCACGGGCGCCTGCCTCGCATCGATGAAGGAGAGCTGCGGTAAGCCGGGCGCGGACTGCGTCGCGTGCGCGGCGACCGAGACTTGCTCGGAGGGCAGCTGCATCAGCACGAGCTGCTCCGCGAGCTGCACCACCGGGTGCTGTACCGGCAATAACTGCAACCCGGGCACCTCGGCCACAGCGTGCGGGGGTGGTGGCAACGCGTGTGTGGTGTGCGCAGCCGGTCAAACCTGTGTCACCAACGCTTGTCGTGTCGATGCCGCGAGCAAGTGGGATCTCGTTCTGGTGTCAGCGCTCGTTCCGGAGAAGGACTCGAACGGTGCCTACTGGGACTCGCTCGCCGGCCGCCCCGACCCGTACGTGAAGGTCACGCTCGACTTCGGCGGCCCGGGAACGGTGACCGGCAGCAGCGCGTCGGTCAGTGATACGACCCAGCCGGTGTGGAACTTCAGCACCAAGAACCGCACCGCCGAGCTCTTGATGAAGGTGACGTACCTCGAGCTCTTCGACTACGACCCGATCGGCTCAGACCAGTCGATGGGGCTCTGCTCGTACATGTTCGCCAACGCCGACTTCGACAGCGCGCTCCACGAGGTCGTTTGCCCTGGCGCCGGCGGCTTCTCGTGGAAGATCACCTTCAGGATCATTCCGCACCCCTAGGCTAGGGCGTGTCCCTCAATTCCGTTGACGTGGTTAGTGACCTTGGTGGTGACCTGGGTCGCGGTCTTGGACGAGCTCGATGAGCACGCCGTCGGTGGCCTTGGGATGGATGAAACCCACGAGGTGACCGCGCGCACCCGCTCGCGGCACCTTGTCGATCATGGGCACCCCGGCACGCTCGAGCTCGAGGAGCGCAGCGGCGAGATCGTCGACGGCGAACGCGAGGTGATGCAAGCCAGCCTTGCCGCCACGCTGCTCGAGGAACTTCGCGAGGCCCTCGTTCACCTCGGGGGATCCAGCTTGTCCGGGGCGGATCAGCTCGACCGAGGCGCTCCCGGTCGAAGAACCGTCGAGGAAGGCGGCTTCGGTCTTCTGCGCGGCCACGTACTCGCGCGAGCCCAGCTCGAGGCCGGTGAGCAACTTCAACCAGAGGGGGATCGTGGCGTCGAGATCGCGGACACAGACGCCGACATGATCGATGCGTGTGATCTTCACGGATGTGCTCCTAACCAGAGTCGCGCGGAGCGCGAGTCAAAACTGAGCAGCCAAAGGCTGCGTCGCGGCGAAGTCGCGGCGAAGTCGCGGCGAAGTCGCCGCGTGAGCAGGGTGGGACCCTGACGGCTCGGCCGGCAGGGCGGGCGGCACGCCCGATGAGATAGACTAAACAGCAACGCAACCTTCTGATCTCCGAACAATGCGTTGCTGTTTAGCGCGAGGGCGGGTCAAACTAGACAACCACGTCTTCCATGCGTTTGCCGTCGCAGACCCGAGCGCGGGCGCTCTCGCTTACATCATCAGCACGACCTTGCCGAACGTTCCATTCCCTGCCACCCGCTCGTGCGCCTTCCCCGCGTCCGCCAGAGGCATCACTGTATCCACCACTGGCTTCAGCGCGCCACGCGCGAACAACGGCAGCACCTCCGACGAGAACACGCGCATCGCAGCGATCTTCTCCTCGAGTGGCCTGACCCGCAGCACCGTCCCGAACATGCGCGCTCGCTTTTGGAGCAGCAAGCGCAGGTCGAGGTTGGTCTTGGCGCCGGCGGTGAGGCCCACCACGGCAATGCGTCCCAGCGTACGCACGCAGCGCAGGTCTTCTTCGATGTAGGCGCCACCGACGAGCTCCAGGATCACCGCCGCATCACCGAGCGCGTTCACCGCCGGCGCGAACTTCCCGTCGCTGACCATGATCCCGTGATGCAGCCCGAGTCCCTTCGCCCGCTCGAGCTTGTCCGCGGTCCTCGCCGTTCCGAGGACCTCGGCACCGAGCGCACGACCGATCTGCAATGCTGCCGTGCCAACGCCCGATCCCACCGCGTGGATCAGCAACGGCTCGCCACCACGCAGCCCAGCTTGCGTCACGATTGCGTCGTACGCCGTGATGAACGCCTCCGGAATCGCGGCGGCTGCCTCGAACGACATGCCGTCCGGCACCTTCGCCACCGCCCGCGCATGCGCAACCAACCTCTCTGCGTACGTGCCACCGCCGGCCAAGCCCATCACACGGTCGCCCACCTTCCATTCGCTCACGTCGGGACCGAGCCCGGCGATCTCGCCCGCGTATTCGAGGCCGGGGATATCGGCTGGGCTGTCTGCCGGCGCCGGGTACATGCCCATCCGTTGCAGGAGGTCGGCGCGGTTGACCGCCGTCGCTCGCACCTGCACCAGGACCTCCCCTCGGGAGGGCACTGGCTCGGGGCGCTCCTCGAGCTTCAGGACCTCTGGGCCACCCGCGCCCGTGATGACGATTGCACGCATGCGCGCGAGCATACTCTCACCGACGTGAGAACAGGACGTCGCTTGTGTTAGTGTCGGCGTTCACCCGCTCGAGGAGCCACGGTATGCGCCCCGTTCTCTCGCAACTCCTGGGGCAACTCCTGGGGCCACTGTTGGTCGTCTACTTCGCCGGATGTGGTCCTGCCACTAGCGGGGTCGACTTCGGCGATGGCGACGGAGGGCGCTGCATGCCCGGCGCGAAGCAGAGCTGCATCTGCCTCGGGGGCGGTGAAGGGATCCAGGCCTGTCGCTCTTCGGGGGCGAGCTACGGCGCCTGCACCGGTTGTGGCAATGACGTGCCCGACATCCCCACCAGCGACATGCCCGGTGGCAGCCAGTGTGGCGATTGCGACGGCTGCTGCGACGGCTCCACCTGCGTGAAGCTCTCCAACCAGAGCGATCCCGCTGGCAAGTGTGGTCCGCGTGGTGCGAATTGCGCGCCCTGCAGCGGCGGCAAGATCTGTATCGAAGGCACCGGCCTGTGTGGCACTTCGACGGGCGCCAACTGTAGCCAGTGCGTCACCGGATGCTGCAAGAACGGCGCGTGTCTCGACGACCAGAACGCAGCGTGCGGTCCACAATGTACCAAGTGCACCTACGGGGTCGGTTGCTCGAACGGCACCTGCACCACGCAGATCGACAGCAACGCCCAGTTCAAGATCGTGGTGAAGAGCATCCAGCTCACCGCTTCCGACCCCACCGGCAGCTCGTGGGATGGCTTCGGTGGCGGTGAAGCCGATCCGCGCGCCTGCTTCGCGTATCAGTCGAACGGCAGCTTCATCCAAGGTTGCACACGGTACTGCTCCGACTCGCTCACCTGTAGCTTCAACGATGCCGACGGGCTCGTCGTGGACTCCAACGGCTCTCCGGTGAACTTTCCGGCCACCATACTCATGGCCGGCACGCTGCGCGTCACGGGGGAGGACGACGATTCTCCCCTGTCACCGGACCAAGCGGGTCAGGGCTACTTTCCCGCGACGAGCGTCTACAAGACCTCGTACCAGACCGGCATGTTCGGCAACGTCGTGAACGTCGTCTTCGAGCTTCGGTGATCATGACCACGAACACGGCTCCGATGTTTCGCTTCGATGCACTGCGCGCCGGCATCATCGAAGAGGTCACGGCGCGCATCGTCGACAATCACGCGCACGCGCGCAGCGACGGCGCTGGACAAGAAGCCCTCGACCACCTGCTCAACGACCTGGTGATCCACGAGCAGAAGCGCTTGCGGCACATCAAGCCACCCGATACCGAAGAGGATCGTCGCCACGTCGACGAGATCGCCCGCGCGCTGCAACGGAACGCGAGCGAGGGTGAGCTGCTCGGGTTGCTTCGCCGCCAAGCGCGCTCGTATGCGAACGACATTGCCGGCTCCTTCTCGGTACCGGCGTATCGCATCGTCACGAGCGTGTTGCCGCCGGTCCTCTCGCTGTTGTTGACCCCGCAGCACTTGCGCAGCGGAGAGCTCGGCCTCGGTGCGCTCGATGCTCGGGTGCGCGTGGAAGGCGACCTCGAGCAACTCCGTCACCTCGCCAACAGCGGCACGTTGGTGGTGGTCCCCACGCATCTCTCCAACCTCGACTCGCCCCTCGTCGGCTACGCGCTGCTCCGCGCAGGCCTGCCGCCGATGGCGTACGGTGCCGGCAAGAACCTCTTCTCGAGCCCGCTCACCGCGTTCTTCATGGCGCGACTCGGCGCGTACAAGGTCGATCGTCGCCTCAACTTCGGTCTCTACAAGGAAGTCCTGAAGACGTTCTCGCAGGTCATCCTCGAGGAGGGAATGCACTCGATCTTCTTCCCGGGCGGCACGCGTTCTCGCTCGGGCTCCGTCGAGTCGCGGCTCAAGCTGGGCCTCGCCGGCACCGCGCTGTCGGCGTACGTGGAGCAGCTTCGCACCCGCGGGCCGGCGGCCCGTCGCTACTACTTCGTGCCCCTCACCATCAACATGCCGCTCACGCTCGAGGCGGAGACGCTCATCGAGGATCACCTTCGCGAGGTCGGCAAGAACCGCTACATCATCGAAGACGACGAGTTCACGCGCCTCGGCCGCCTCGCCACTTTCGCGCGGAAGCTCATGACCATGGACCAGGCCATCGAGCTGCGGTTCTGTCCTCCGCGCGATCCGTTCGGCAATGCGGTCGACGCGAACGGGAACTCCGTCGACGCTCGTGGCCGCGAGATCGATCCCGCGCGCTACCTACTGCAGAACGGCGTGGTGTCGCATCACCCTCGCCGTGACGCGGAGTACACGAGAGAGCTGGGCGCGCACATCGTGGAAGAGTTTCGTCGCGGCACGCGCTTCTTCTCCACGCACGTGGTCTCGGCTGCTTTGTTCGGCCAGCTCGAAGCCGAGCTCCCCGATCTCGATCTCTACCGTCGCTTGCGGCATCCGCGCAGCGTCTCCGTCGAGACCGATGCGTTGGCACTGCGTGTAGGCAAGATCGTCGAGGTCATCGCTGCACATCCCGAGCTGGGCCAGATGGCACACCGCATGAGCAGCATGACGCCCGACGAGCTCATCGCCGACGCGCTGACCGCGTTCTCGGGCTATCACAGCCGACCCGCAGCGGAACGCCACGGCGATCGCGTGGAGCTCGTCGACCGTGAGCTCCTCCTCTACTATCGAAATCGTCTCGCGCACCACGTGCCAGCCTTGTCGGCGGCGCGACCACGACTCGACAAAGCTGCTGCGAGTGAGGCCCGCGCGTGAGCGCTCTCGGCATCGTCAATGCCACGGCTGTCGGTGAGGCACTGGTGGCGCGCCTGCAAGACGATGGGCGCAAGGTGTTCGCGGGGGTCGACGCCGCGGCGTGTAGGCGCATGGCCGGCGAAGCTCGTCTCATCCTCATCGACGCACGAAGTGAAGACCTGCCGCGAATCCTGCGGACGCTCGGCGAGTACCTCGATCCGAACCACCTGCTCGTCCACACCGTGCACGGCCTGAGCGCGGAGACGAGCGTCAACGAGCTGGTGTGGGCCGAGACCTCGGTGCGCCGCACCGGCGTGCTCGCGGGGCCGCTGCTCACGTCTGCCTTGCGACAAGGCACGCCGACGGCGGCCGTGATCGCGAGCCGTCACCCGGAGGTCGTGGAGGAGTTCGCGGAAGGCTTGTCCACGCCCAACCTGCGCGTCTATCGCAGCCGGGATCCGGTGGGCGTTGCGCTCTCGGCGTCGTTGTCGGAGCTCGCGGTGATGGCGTGTGGCATTGCCGACGCTATGTCGTTGGGCCAAGCCGCGCGCGCGTTGCTGGTGGTGCGAGCCGTGCGCGAGATGAGCCGCCTCGTGCAGCACGTCGGTGGTGAAGCGTTGACCGCCACGGGCCTGGCCGGGCTCGGCGACCTGATGCTGCGCAGCGCCGACGCAACCTCGCCTTCGTACAACGCGGGGCGCGCCCTCATCGCGAAGACGCCGGTCGACGCACGCGTCCTCGAAGATCTCCAGGAGTCGACCCGGCGCGTGGTCGCTCTCGATCCGGGCCGCAAGGTCAGTGCTCATTTGTTCTACGGCATGGCCACGCTGCTCGCGGGGGAGATGAGCGCCGAGCCGCTCGTCGAGCGCCTCATGAACATCCGGGTTCTCGACGAATGAGCGCTACGCGGGCTCCGCACCACGCTCGACCGCTGCCCCGACGTCGGCCGTCGCCAGCACCTCGGCGCGGGTGCGCTCGGCATGTTGCTTCCAGCCGCCGCGCAAGAGACGCGCCCACTGGATCGACGCGCCGAGGATCACCTCGCCCGAGAGCCCGAGCCAGCCACCGAGCGCGCCCATGTGAAAGTGGAAACCGAGCAGCCACGCCAGGGGCGGCGTCAGCAGCCACGAGCACACTACGCCGACGATGGCCGGAAAGCGCACGTCGCCCGTGCCGCGCAACGTGGTGCGCGACACGATGTTCGCGCCGTCGACGATGAGGAAGAGCGTGGCCGCGCGCACGAGCTGGATGGCCACATCGCGCGTGCCGGCCTCCACGGAGAACGCGTCCACGATCTGGGGTGCGAACAACGCGAACAGGACGGTGCACAGCGCCGTGTAGGCCGTGACCACTTTCAGCGCGAGCTTGGTGAGCGGCAGCACCAGGTCGTCGCGTGCTGCGCCCACCACCTGTCCGGTGAGCACGGACGCGCTCTCGCCAATGGCGAACGCTGGGAGGAACGAGAACGAGATGACCTGCAGCGCGATCTGGTGCGCGGCCATCTGCACCTCGCTGAGCGAGGCGATCATCGCGGCGAGGAGCGCGAACGCGCCGAACTCCAACAACATCTGGAGGCCCGTAGGGATCCCGATGCGGATCAGCGCGGTCAGGTGCTTGCGCGTCATCGCGGAGACGCCCCAGCCGTCGCGGTGTTGATAGGCAGCCAGCACCAGCGCCTCCACGGTTTGCGCCACCACTGTCGCCCACGCGGCGCCCGCCACGCCGCCCTTCAGCGTGAAGATGAACAAGTAGCCGAGCACACAGTTGACGACGTTCGCGATGATGGTGGCTACCATCGGTGAGCGCGCGTCGCCCTCGCCGTAGCGAATCTCTCGCAGCGCGTTGTAGATCATCGACGACGGTCCGCCGAAGGATCGGATGAGCAGATAGACGGCGAAGTGATGCGCCTGCGCCGGTGACGATGCGTACCTGGAAAGCAACACCGCGACGGGCCACTGCAGCAGGATCGCGAGCAAGCCGAACACCACGGCGGCGAGCAGCGACGCGCCCAGATAGCCGCCCGCCTCCTCACGACGTCCGGCCCCGACAGCTTGCGACACCAGCGTCTTGCCCCCGCGCACGAGGCCGAAGCCGAAGCTGATGAGCGTGAACGACACGGTGCCGGCCAGGCCCACGCCCGCGAGCTCCGCCGATCCGAGGCGTCCGACGAACATCGTGTCGACGAGCGTCATCACGGAGTACGAAAGCATCGACACCGTCACGGGCCACGACAGACGCAGCAGCTCGGAGAGCGGCTTCTCGAGCCACGGCAATGCTTCTCGGACGGGCTCGGACATTCGCGGGGCGGTCAGCGTAGTCGGAAAGCGCAACGGGCAACAGGTGACAGGCAACAGGGCGCAGGCAACAGGATGTTTTCGGCTACGCTCCGGGCCATGACCGCTTCCACCAAGCCCCGCCTCCTCACCGGCGACACGCCCACGGGGGCTCTCCACCTCGGCCACTACGCGGGCTCCATCGAGAACCGGCTCCTTCTACAAGAAAGCCACGACTGCTACTTCCTCATCGCGAACAAGCACGCCTTCACCACGCGCGCTACGAGCTCGGCAGAGATTCGTCGCGACATGATCGAGATCGCCACCGACTGGCTCGCGTGTGGCATCGACCCCGAGCGCTCCACACTGCTCGTGCAGAGCGAAGTGCCCGCCATCGACGAGCTCACGTTCTTCTTCGCGATGCTGCTGCCATTCAACCGGGTCATGCGCAACCCGACGCTGAAAGAAGAGCTGCGCGACAAGGGGCTCGGCGACAACTATCCGTTCGGCTTTCCGCTGTATGCGGTCGGTCAATGCGCCGACATCCTCGCGTTCCGTCCGCAGCTCGTTCCAGTCGGTGAAGATCAGCTCCCGCACCTCGAGATGACCCGCGAGGTGGCGCGCCGCTTCGATCAGGTCTACTGCGGCGTCGACTCGCAGACCGAGGACGCGGACTACGTGAACAAGGGTGGCCTGTTCCCCGTCATCGAAGCCAAGCTCGGTCGCATCAAGCGGCTCGTCGGGATCGGGCCGCCTGGGCCCGAGGGGCGGTTGCTCAAGATGTCGAAGTCGCTCGGCAACGCCATCCTCCTGTCCGACGAAGCCGACGTCGTGCAGAAGAAGGTCATGGGGATGTACACCGATCCGAAGCGCCTGCGCGCGACGGACCCTGGCAACGCCAACCCCGAGGAGAATCCACTCTGGGCACTCCACGTCGCGTTCAACGGCGACGACGCGTGGATCGCCGAGCACCAGGCGATGTATCGCGAGGGCAAGGTGGGCGATGTCGCGATCAAGAAGAAGCTCATCGAGGTGCTCAACACCTTCCTCGAGCCCATCCGAGGGCGGCGTCGCACGTTCGCCACGCGGCCGGACGACGTGGTGGAGATCCTGCGCAAGGGCACGGCCCGCGCCAACGAAGTCGCCGAGGAGACGCTGGCGCTCGCGAAGAAGGCAATGAATCAGGACCTGTTCCCGCGCACGCTGCGGATGTAGTCGTGCGCGGGTCATTGACCCTGTCGCTGGGCCCGTACTAACGGCAATGCCGATCACTTAAGTCCAAATGATCAATCTCGCTTGGCGATTCGTCTGTTTCGGCAACAGGCGACAGGCGACAGGCAATTCTGAAAGTTTTCAGAGCGTCATCGACGACGCGAGCGGTTCTACTCCAAACATTTCCTGTTGCCGGTTGCCGGTTGCCGGTCTCCTGTTCTTTGAGCCCGGCCCCATGGGTGATCGGAATAACTTGGGACTCGGTAACTTCTCAAAAGTGGCTCTTCTCCCGATCGAGTGGGTGAATTTGAACGGTTTTAGATTTCCGGAAGCATGCAGGTGAGGATCTTGAGGCGAAGGTACTCTTCGTCGCGAAG
>JAYUBF010000334.1:0-27925 GCA_043741435.1 Myxococcales bacterium | reverse complement strand
CCGTCAGTTGCCACCAGCAGCTTCCGTCGTCGCTCGTCGCGGCCGAGGCTCCTCGCGACGCGACGTCTCGGTCCGAACCTGACGCAGTAGTGCTAGTCTCGTTGAAAGAGCTACGAGAGGCTGAACGCCTCGTGGAGGATCATCGTGAAGAAATCGTCGCCTCCTCGAAGCGCCACTTCTCTCGCTGAGGTGCTCAACGTCTCACCCCAGAGGCGTGTGGCTGTTGGTGAAGGAGCACGAGCACTTTCTTCCGTTCGAAGACTATCCATCGTTCGAGAAGGCGACGATCGCGGAAATCTGCGACGTCAGATAGGGCGCCGGGCACCTATCGATTACGAAATAATCACGGCACCGTGATCGCGTTGCGACTGCAGACGTACTTCAGGAACTGCTTGCCCTGCGCGTCGAGCTTGCCGTAGGCGGAGACGGCACCGCCGTGGTCCTTGAGGAAGCAATACGACGCACCGATGAGGCGCCAGGCCTTCGCCGGCTGAGCCTTCATCGCTTTTTTGGCCGACTCGATCGCGCTCGCATACTGGCCGTGCACGTAGGCGTCCTGCGCTTCCTGCAGTGCCTTCTCGGCGGCGGCGTTGTTCGGGCCCGGCTGCGGTGGCGTGTCGGACGCGACGGGGCCGTCCTCCGGTGTGTGGGTCGGCTGCGGATCCGGCGTCTTCGTGACCTGCGTGTGGTCCGGCTTGGGCGGCTTCGGAACGACCGGCCGATCTGGATTCTTCGGAACGGGCTTCGGCGCCTGAACGCCGCAGTTCTTCATCACGTCGAGCGCTTCTTGGTTGCTCTCGTCGATGAGGATGACCGCCTCGACGTGCTGGCGCGCCGCATCGCAGTTGTTCTCACCCTTGCGGATGCGCGCCTGGTCGAGGTGACGAACGATGTAGCCCTTCTTCACGCGCGAGTAGGCTTCGAGCCCGCGCTGGCGATAGATGGAGTCCTCGGCTACCTCACCGTACGATGCCACAGCACCGTCGAGATCTTCCTTCTCCACCGCTGACTGGAAGCGTTGATAGGCCGCGCGGTTCTTGCGTTCGGCGTCGGCGCGCTGGCGCTTGTCGCGCGCGAGCTCCTGGGTGCTGTCCACCTTCAGCGCTTCGTCGCATTTGCTGATGGCGAGCTCCCACTCTTCGCTCTTCATCGCGCGATCGGCGTCGAGGAGGAGGCGTGCCACTTGGTTGTCGTTGTCGGCCGGCTTGTTCACCGGCGGCGTGACCGCCTGCGGGTTCGTCCAGTAACGCCACGCGCCGAATGCACCCGCGCCGAGCGTCAGAATCGCGACACCGACGAGGAAGCCACGCAGGCCACTCTTCTTGCCCGAGACGTCGACGATCTGGGCATCGCGTTCGAACACGAAGTCTTCGCCCGGCGCGATGAAGCGCAGGCGCACGTGACCGAGATCGATCTGATCCCCACGGCGCAGCTCGACCTTGCCGTATTCCTCGCCGTTCACCCGCACGCCGTTCGCCGATTGCAGATCGACGACGTGGTAGTGGCCGTTCTCGCGTACGACCTTCGCGTGATGACGCGAGATCGAACGGTGGTTGATCACCACATCGTTCTCGTCGGTGCGGCCGATGACGACGGCCGCCTTGTCGAGCAGGAACTCCTGGCCCGCGAAGTTGGACGAGACCACCACGAGCCGCGCGACGCCGACCGGCTCCGCGCTCTTCATCGGCGCCACGTTCGTCTGGATCGTGGGGGCTTCGATGAGCTGGGTGGGGATCCCCTGATCCTTCATGTACGGCGTGGTCTTTTCGTCGACCACCTGCGCAGGGATGGAGGGCGCAGTGGTGGCCGTGGACGCGTGGCCATTCGCCGCGCCGTTCCCGTTCACCGCTGCGCGATCGAGCTTCAGCGCGAGCTGGTAGTCGCCAATCTGGATCCGGTCGCCTTCACCGACCGGCGCACGGCCGTCGATGCGATCCCCGTTGAGCTTGATGCCGTTGTAACTACTGACGTCTTCGATGAAGACGCTGCCGTTTTGCTTGAGCAGGCGGGCGTGCTTGCGCGACACGTTCCGCTCGGTAAGCCGGATCGTATTGCCTTCTTTGCGCCCGATCGTGATCTCGTCACGAATGAGGGGAACGACCGTGGTCTTACCCTCGTCGTCTTCGATGATGAGCTTGTACATGCTCTAGGAGGTCGCCACCGTCGAGCGCACCGACGAGGTTGGCTGCCGAAAAGCATATTGGCTCTCCCGGTTTACGTCAAGGGAGCCGTGTGGCATTGGCAGCGAATTACAGCAGCGAGGCGGATTCATCGAGCTGCTTGGCCGTGGAGCGCGCGTGGGGGGCGGGCTGGCTGAAGATGCGCCAAGTCTTGATGTAATCGTAGGCGGAGCGCATCTGGAAGTCGTCGCCGATGACGCCGTAGGGGGTGGATGCCGGGGCCGCCGGCCCCACGGCACGATCTTCCGGTCCGCGCAGGTGTCCGTGGAGATCGCGTTCTTTTTGCTGGGGCTCGTCATCGTGGGTGGAGCGAAGGTCGGCGAGCTTCACTTGCTCGACCACCACATCCGGCGTGATGCCCTTTTCCTGGATCGAGCGACCGAGCGGCGTGAAGTAGCGCGCGATCGTGAGCTTCAGCGCGGACCCATCATCGAGCTCGATGACGGTTTGCACCGAGCCCTTGCCGAACGACTGCGTGCCCACGATGACGGCACGTCCGTGATCCTGGAGCGCACCGGCGACGATCTCCGACGCCGAGGCCGAGCCACCGTTGACGAGCACCACCATCGGGAACCCCGACCGAGTTCCGCGCACGTGGGCTTTCTCTTCCTCGATGATGCGCCCGCCCTTGCCCTCGGTCCGCACGATGAGCCCGTTCTCGATGAAGAGGTCGGCTACTCGCACCGCCTGGTCGAGGAGGCCACCCGGGTTGTTGCGCAGATCGAGCACGAGGCCTCGCAGCTGACCGCCCGGGGCTTCGCGTTCGAGTCGCTCGAGCGCCTGCGTCAGATCGCGCTCCGTGGCGTCGGAGAACTGCTTGATGCGCACGAACCCGATGCCCGGCTCGATGGACCTTCCCACCACGTTGTCGATGCGGATCGTCTGCCGCTCGAGCACGATGACCCGCGGCTCTTTCCACGGGCGCATGGTCGGCGGCGCACCGGCGGGCGCGGGACGGTCGACGGTGAGTGTGACCTGCGTGCCCTTCTTGCCGCGCATCTTGGTGATGGCGTCGTCCATGCGCATGGTCCGCGTGGGGGTGCTGTCGATCTTGAGGATCTGATCGCCGGTCAAGAGGCCCGCACGCTGCGCCGGGGTGTTTTCGATGACGGACATGATGGCAAGCACGTTGTCGCGCGCACGACCGATGCTGGCTGGCCCGTCGTCGACCTGCGGCAGCTGCCGCATCTCCACCTCGATCCCGACGCCGCCGAACTGCCCCTGCGTGTCGACCTTCATCTCCCGGTACTGCTCGGGCTTGAGGAACGCGGTGTGCGGATCGAGCGTCTCCAGCATGCCGCGCAACGCGCCGTAGATGAGCTCGTCCTGATCCACGTTCTCGACGTAGTTGTTCTCCACGTAGCTGAGCACGCGCGTGAACAGGTTGAGCTTGTGATACGGGCTCGCCTTCTTCGGGAGCGCCGACGACAAGGTGGCGACGAGCGCCATGCCGGCGAACGCCGACAGAGCGCAGGGCAGGAGGTATCGACGGACGCGCACGGTGCCAAAGCTTGTCACGCCACCGTCGGCCTAGCTAGTCCACCTCGTGTTAGGGAGCAGCCAGCTTGGCGCGCAGCGCGTCGGTCTCTTTTTCGATGGCCGCGAAGGCTTCGGGTGCAGTCAGCTTGGGCACGTCGGCCACCGACCACGACTGCACCTTGTCGAGCTTCAGCAACGGGAACTGCTGCTTCAGTGGCGGCAGGTGCTCGTCGCCGTTGAGCAGCACGACCAGGTCCGCGCCGTCGAGATCCGCCTGGGTGAGCGGCTGCGGCAAGTGGTTCCTGGTGAAGGACGCACGCGCCGTGCGCGCAGAGCTGGGCGCGCTGTCGGAGCTTCCGTCGCTGCAGAGGCTCGTCGTGTCGCACGAGAAGGTGGCGCACGGCGACGAAGCGGCTGCGGCTTTGCGCGAGGCGATGACCTACCTCGGGTAGGGTCGCTTGCGCTGCCTTGTTCCCCCGCGGCGCGGGCGCGACCAACGGCGTTGCCAGCTCGAGTGACCGCACCTTCTGGAGTTGCCGATGCGCATGAGGGCGACAGGGCCCGCTTGCCGTCCCCCGGCGCGAAGGGCGGGCGTGTACCGGCCCCTCAGTCTAGAAGAGCCCGGCAAACTTCGCGGGGTTCATCGAGTCGACGAAGCTCTTGTCCTCGGTGAGCGCGGGCTCGTCTGTGTCGTTGGTATGGTTGGCGATGAGGTCGATCACGAAGGCTGCCAGTGACCTAGCCTTCGCGGCCGGCCTCGTAGCTGCGGAACATGTAGAAGTCCGTGCCGTCGACCTTCGGATTCTCGGCGATGAACGGCGCCTCGCGATGGCTCGAGGCCCACCCCACGGCGGCGACTGACGGCCCGAGACCCATAAGCGATACAGCTGCCACACCACGAGCCAGGACACGACGAGTAAAACGCATGAGGCGGGTACGGTACTACACGGTGGCGAGCGCCGCGAGCAGCCTGTCGTTTTCGGCGGGCGTGCCCACCGTGATGCGCACACAGTCGGCGAGCGGCCCGCGATCGAAGGCCCGCACCGCGATGCCCCGCTCGCGCAGATGGGCCGACAATGCCGTCGCCGACGGGACGCGCACGAGCACGAAGTTCGCTCCCGACTCGTACACGACGAAGTCCGAGCGCGCGGCGAGCGCCTCGGCCAGGCGAGCACGCTCGCCGCGCACCGACTCGGCGTGCTTCGCCAGCGTGTCGGCACCGTGCTGCAGCACCGCCGTCGCTGCGGCCTGCGCCAGCGTGTCGAGGTTGTACGGCGGCCGCACCTTCTCGAGCTCACGCACCATCTCGGGCTGGCCCACGAGGTAGCCCACGCGCAGGCCCGCGAGCCCGATCTTCGAGAGCGTCTGCATGACCACGCAGCGCTCGTTGCCGGGCCGAAGCGCGAGATCGACGCACGACGGCTCGCCCGAGTACGCGAGATAGGCCTCGTCGATGACCACCACGCTGTCGGTCGCGGTCTGCAGAACGCGCTCGATGGCGGCGCGCGGCCACACGGTACCGGTCGGATTGTTCGGCGTCGCGAGAAACACCACGCTCGGCTTTTCGCGCTCGATCGCTGTGATGAGCGCGTCCGCGTCGGCCGCGAAGCCTGGACCGAACGGCACCTCGACCGGGCGCAGGCCATACGACACCGCCGAGATCGCGTACATCACGAAGCCGGGGCTCGAAAACAACACGCGTGCCGGTCCGCGATCGTCGGGGTTGCCGAACGCAGCACACAGCATCGCGATGATCTCGTCGGAGCCGTTGCCGACGACCAGCGACGAGACAGGCACGCCGACATGGATTGCCAACGCGGCCTTCAGCGCCCGCGCTCCGGCATCCGGGTAGCGATGGAGCGCTTGGTTCGCGACCGCCAGCGCGATCACTCGCTCGAGCTCGGGCGTCAGCGGCCACGGGGACTCGTTGGCATCGAGCTTCACGTCGAACGTCTCGGGTGGCACGTGGTAGGCGCTCATGCTGCGCAGCGGCACGCGGAGGTGATCGCGCCAGCTCATGCGGCGTCGATCGTCTCTGGAGTGTCGGTGCGGAGGGTCACCGCGCGCGCGTGCGCGTGCAGGCCTTCGACGTCCGCGAGACATGCGATGGGGTCGCGATGCGCGGCGAGCGCCGCCTTCGTGTAGCGCAGCACGGACGTGTGCTTCTCGAAGTCGTACACGCCGAGCGGGGAACCAAAGCGGGCGGCACCAGCTGTCGGCAACACGTGGTTGGGCCCAGCCAGATAATCGCCCGCGGCCTCGGGCGTGTACTCCCCGACGAAGATCGCCCCGGCGGTGGACACGCGATCGGCGAGGCGATCGGCATCGCGCGCCTGGATCGACAGGTGCTCGGGCGCGTAGCGCACCGCGAAGGCGAGCGCGGCTTCGAGATCCGCCATGACGATCGCGGCACCATGGCTGGCGATCGACTGCGTGGCGATGTCGCGCCGGGGTAGCAGCGCGAGTTGGCGCGTCACCTCCAGCGCGACAGCCTCGGCGAGCGCACGCGACGAGGTGACGAGCACGGCGCTCGCAGCGGCGTCGTGCTCTGCTTGCGACAGCAGATCCGCCGCCACCCACGCGGGGCGCGCGCTGTCGTCGGCCAGCACCAAGATCTCCGAGGGGCCGGCAACTTGATCGATGTCCACCACGCCGAACACCTGGCGCTTCGCTTCGGCCACCCACGCGTTGCCCGGGCCCACGATCTTGTCCACGCGCGGCACGCTCTCTGTCCCGAACGCCAGCGCTCCGATGGCTTGCGCGCCGCCGATGGGGAAGACGCGATCGACGCCGGCGATGCGCGCGGCGAGCAAGGTCTCTGGGCTGGGACCCGGCGTGACCATGATCACCTCCGCCACACCCGCCACCTTCGCCGGGACGGCGGTCATGATCACCGACGACGGATAACGCGCCGAGCCGCCCGGAACGTAGAGCCCGACTTTCGCGAGCGCGCTGCGCCGCAGGGCGGTGTAGACGCCACCCTGGTCGAGCACGTAGCCGCTGCCGCGCTGCTCGAGGTGAAAGGTCCGCACGCGATCGTGCGCGAGCTGTAACGCGGCCCTCACGTCGGGCGCGACGCGCTCGCATTGCGCATCCCACTCCGCGGCCGAGAGCTCGAGCGCGGTCAGCGTACGCGACTCGAACGTCTGCGTGAACGCCCGGATGGCTGCATCCCCGTCGAGGCGGACGCGCTCGAGGATGTCGCGCACCTTCGTCGAGATGCTGCGCGTCTCGGGATCTCCGAACGGATCGCCGCGGTGCAGCAGCGCCTGCAGCGCTGCATCGCGATCCGGGGCTAGAAGGCCGATCACTCGCATCCGGAATGGATATCACGACCACCGCGCAGCCACGCGAGCGCGATGCCACTCGTGACCGCGACGTTGAGCGAATCCCAGCCGGCCGCCATCGGGATGCGCGCCGTACGACAGCGAGCCAAGGTGCGCGACGAGAGACCTGACCCCTCGCTGCCGAGGAGGAGCGCGACCTTCGTGGCCGCGGGTCGCGCGTCGCTGCCGATCACGAGGTCCCCGCGCGGTGACAGCGCGAGCAAGGTGTAGCCGCGCTCGATCAGCTGATCGACGAGCGCGTCTTCCTCGGTGACGTAGGCGTGTGGCACGACCAGGCAGCCACCGACCGACACCCGCAGCGCCTTGCGATACAACGGATCGCAGGTGGCGCGATCGAGCAATACTGCCTTCGCACCGAAGGCCGCGGCGTTGCGAAACAGCCCGCCGACGTTGTCGTGGTTGGTGATCCCGCACAGGCCGAGCACGACCTGCGTACCATCGGTGGTGAGCACATCGTTTGCGCTCACCTCGTTGCCGCGCGCACCGAGCGCCAGGATCCCGCGGTGGATCGAAAAGCCCACGATCTCTTGCATCACGGAGAGTGGCGCGACGAACACCGGCACCTCGTTCGTCACCTCGGCCGGCAGCTCGGCGTGCAGTCGCTCCCAGTGTTGCTCGGCCAACAGCAGCGCGCGCACCGCGTAACGCTGCTGCGACAGCAGCACGCGCAACACCACCTCACCTTCGGCGATGAACGAATGACCGTCGCTGCCGCGCTGCTCGCGATCACGAATCGATGCGAACGACGCCAGCAACGGATGCTCGTCCGCGGCGGCCAGTGACTGGACCTCGATCTTCACCGCGCGGGCGTACCAGTTCCGGTAAGGTGAAGGCAACGTATGCGGGGCGAGCGGGTGGTGTGGACAGTGTTGGCGCTGGCGTGTGCCGTGGTGTCGGCGTGGCTCGTGTACCGCTTGCCGCTCCTCTACTCCCAGGACTCGGCTCCTGAGAAAATATCCTGGTCCCGAAAGATAGACGCCTCTCGGATCGCGAGAACTGGCCGATGCACTGGCAACTGGTCGAAGAGTTGTTCCCTGACGACGAGCCGATCTGGATCGTCGCGGTCGGCGGCCGGTAGCACACATATAGGTCTTCGTGCGGTGCCCACCCGAGTTTGAGAAAGGATGAGAATGACCGACAAGAAGCGCGCCGGAGTCGCCATGGTGGTTGGAGTAGGACCTGCGTTGGGGCGAGCGATTGCGCGCCGCTTCGCGAACGAGGGCTACGCGGTGGGCGTCATGGCGCGTACCGATGAAGTGAAGAAGATCGAGATAGAAATCGTCCGCGCTGGTGGCATGGCGCACGCGGTGGTGGGTGATGCGACCCAGCCGGAGTCGGTGAGGAAGTGCTTCGCCGACGTGGTGAGCACCTTCGGTCCGATCGACGTGCTGGTCTACAACGCGTCGGCGTCCTTCACCGGCGGCCTCCTCGAGATCTCCCCTGAGCGATTCGAGCAGGCGTGGAAGGGTAACTGCTTCGGCGCGTTCCTCACCGCCCAGCAAGTCGCGCCGGGCATGGTCGAGCGCGAAAAGGGCACCATCCTCTACACGGGGGCGACCACGTCGCTGCGCAGCGCGGCGCGGTACTCTTGTGTCTCCGTCGGGAAGTTCGGCCTGCGCGCGCTGTCTCAGTCGCTGGCGCGCGAGCTTGGTCCCCAGGGCGTCCACGTGGCGCACGTGATCGTCGACGGCGTCATCGACTCACCTAGGATTCGCGCCGCCGCGCCGGATCGTGCGGAAGGCACCGTGCTGTCGCCCGACGCGTTGGCCGACACGTACTGGCAGCTGCATGCCCAGCCGCCCACCGTGTGGACGCAAGAGCTGGATGTGCGCCCCGCGGCTGGCAAGTTCTAAACAGCAACGCATTGTTCGGAGATCAAAGGTGGCGTTGCTGTTCAGTCTATCTCATCGGGCGTGCCGCCCGCCCTGCCCGCCGAGCCGTCAGGGTCCCACCCTGCTCACGCGGCGCCTTCGCCGCGACGCAGCCTTTGGCTGCTTAGTTTTGGCTCGCGCTCCGCGCGACTCCGGTTAGCTCGATCGCCATCCACAGGCGTTCGCGCGGGCGTGCGATTCCTCCCGTGGCGCAAACGCAACGCTTCGCCATCCGGGCAAACGGGTCGCAGTGCATCGACTCGCCGTGCGTTGACTCTGGGCGGAACGCGTGTCTTATTACGGCGTTCCAAACAGTCCGCCCCCCAATCAGGAGCACACGAACGATGGCCGATTTCCTCTTCACCTCCGAGTCCGTCACCGAAGGTCACCCGGACAAAGTCTGCGACCAGGTCTCGGATGCCATCCTCGATGCCATCCTCGCGAAGGATCCCACTGCGCGAGTTGCATGCGAGACGTTGGTGAAGACCGGCTTCGTCATGCTCGCCGGTGAGATCACGACCACCGCGTACGTGGACTTCCCCAAGATCGTCCGCGAGACGATCAAGGAGATCGGCTACACGCACTCCGAGATGGGCTTCGACTACAAGTCGTGCGGCGTGCTCTCGGCCATCGAAGCGCAATCGCCCGACATCGCGCAGGGCGTCGATGGAAAGGGCGTGTACACGAAGGAGCAGGGCGCTGGCGACCAGGGCATGATGTTCGGCTACGCCTGCGACGAGAACAAAGAGATGATGCCTACGCCGATCGCGCTCGCGCACAAGCTCGCCAAGCGTCTCGCGTACGCGCGGAAGAAGAACATCCTTCCGTTCGCGCGCCCCGACGGCAAGACGCAGGTCTCGGTGCGCTACGAGGACGACCTTCCCGTCGCCATCGACACCGTCGTCATCTCCACCCAGCACTCCGAGGACGTGAAGTACAAGACGCTCAAGGAAGCGCTCATCGAGGAGGTCTGCAAGAAGGAGCTTCCGCGTGAGCTGGTGACGCCGAAGACGCGCTACTTCATCAACCCCACGGGCCGCTTCGTCGTCGGTGGACCGATGGGCGACTCCGGCCTCACCGGCCGCAAGATCATCGTCGACACCTATGGCGGCTGGGGCCGTCACGGGGGCGGCGCGTTCTCCGGTAAGGATCCCTCGAAAGTCGATCGCTCGGCCGCGTACTACGCGCGCTTCATCGCGAAGAACATCATCGCGGCCAAGCTCGCCCGTCGCGTCGAGGTCCAGCTCGCCTACGCGATCGGCGTCGCGCAGCCGGTCTCCATCTTCGTTCAGACCTTCGGCACCGGCACCATCTCGGATTCCGCCATCGAGAAGCTCGTTCGCGAGCACTTCGATTGCCGTCCGTCGGCGCTGATTGCCGAGCTCGATCTCCTGCGCCCCATCTACAAGAACACGGCGGCGTACGGTCACTTCGGTCGCAGCGAGAAGGACTTCACCTGGGAGATCCCGTCGAAGGCACAGCTCCTCGCCGCCGACGCGCGTCGCTTCCAGCCGGTCAGCCGCAACGGCAAGACCGCTGCGTCGGCCCCGTCCCCGTCCCCGGCAAAAAAATCGGGTCGTCCTACCGCCCAGGCGTAGGCGCTGTCAGACGACCCGGCAGGGCTTGGTCTCGGCGTGCTACGGTAGGGCTGCGCGACGAGCGTCATCATCGTGACCAAGCCCGCCCCCGATCCCGACAAACACGACGTTCTCGATCCGGTTTGCGGCAAACCGGTGGATCCGCTGCGCGCGCGCGCCGTAGGGATTTACGCGGGCGTCACGCGCTATTTTTGCTCGCAGGCCTGCAAGGCCAAGTTCGCCGATCCGCGTGTCGAAAATGGCGCGGCTCCCAATGGCGTCGCACGTCGATGGACCGAGCAGGGGACCGAGCAGGGGACCGAGCAGCAGCCGATGCCCACGATGCCGAGCACGAACAGCAGCGAGTGGTTCGTGAAGGGCGAGGTTGCTGCGAAGATCCCCGTGCCGCGCTCGCCCGATCGTTTCAGCGACCTCGAACAACATGCGGCGATCCCCATCGAGCTGGCTCCGACGCCCTCCATCCTGATCGAGGTCCAGGCCAGCAAGCGCGGGGCGATGCCGTGGCTGTGGCTGGCCCTCGCAGTCATCGGTGGCATCGTGCTGGCGTTCGTCGGTTTTCGTTGATGGGGCGTTGCTGATGGGCCTGCGCTGATGGCCGCTTGGTCGGGCGAAGCGCTGCTCGGGCGGCTGATCGCGGAGCGCTACCGTCTCACCCGCAAGGTCGGTGAAGGCGGTATGGGTGAGGTCTACGAGGCCACCGACGAGGGGGGCGGCGAGACCGTCGCAGTGAAGATCCTGCGGGACAAGTACACCGATCGCCCCGAGGTCGCGCAGCGCCTGCTGAACGAAGCCCGGCTCGCCGCCTCCATCCAGCACGAGAACATCGTGCGGATCCTCGACAGCGGCACGACGGACGATGGTCGTCCCTTCGTCGTGATGGAGCACGTGCCGGGGGAGAGCCTCGCCGACCGCATCCGCCGCGAAGGCGCGCAGGAGCAAGCGCTGGTCGTGCGTTGGGCATTGCAGGCGGCGAGCGCGCTCGCGGCAGCGCATGCGCGCAGGGTGGTGCATCGCGACGTGAAGCCGGAGAACCTCATTGTGCGCGAAGGGAACGATCTCGAGCACGCGTCGGTGAAGATCGTGGACTTCGGCATCTCGAAGCACATGGCGGGTGAGTCTGGAATTTCCGATCTGCGGCTCACTGCGACGGGAATGGTGCTGGGCACGCCGCTCTACATGGCGCCCGAGCAAGCGCGCGGCTCCGACGATCTCGATCATCGCGTCGACGTGTACTCGCTCGGCGTGATCTTGTACGAGGCGTTGACCGGCGAGGTGCCGTTCCGCGCGAACAACTACCTCAGCGTCATCTCGCAGGTGCTGACCGGCGAGGTGATCCCACCGCGCACGTTGCGGCCCGAGCTCTCCATTTCGCCGGCACTCAACACGGTGGTGCTGCGGGCGATGCACCGGGATCGGGCCGAGCGCTATCAGTCGATGGATCGGCTGGCCGAAGATCTGGAGCGCATCGCAGCCGGCCAGCCACTTCCCGATATGCCCAGCATGTCACTGCCGATCCCGGAGCCGCGACGGGGTCGCGCGCTGTGGCCCCTCGGCGTTGGCCTCGGTCTAGGCGCCGTCGCGCTCCTCACGGTGCCGCGTCTCGGATCACGCGCCGTCACGCAGCCCACGCTCGTGATGAGCGCCCCCCGCGCAGACGCACACGCTGCCACCAGACTCGACGTGGACGCTGCGGTTCCACCGACGGTGTCTGCTCCATTCGAGGAGGCGGACTCCGATCCATCGCCTTCGCAAAATCGTTCGAAGAAGGACTCGCCACGAGGTTCGCCGAGGCCTCGCGGGGAGAAAGCCGGTGAGCCTCACGGACCCACCGGCGCGGAGACCTTGCCCAACCCGTACTAGGGCGTGTCTTCAAAGTCCGGACCGAGCAAGGCGCAGCCAGTGGAATCACAGGCTAGGCGCGAGGAGGAAGCATACTGGTGGTACGCGACCGACGAGCAACGACGCCTGTGATTTCACTGGCAAGCATTGCGACGGGAGGAGTTTGAAGACACGCCCTAGCTGCATCGTCACTATCGAGAACCGTGCGCGCCGCGGGGGGAGGGAATGTTCCTTCGTGGCGTACGGTTATGCTGACATCCCGTGAGCTCGAGCGTTTCCAAGGAGCCGACTGTGAGCCGCAAGGCCTTGTACGTGATCCCGCTCATCGTCCTCGTAGGCGGCGGGCTGTTCTACTGGTTTCAGATGCGCGCGGGTGGGGCCGTGGTCACGTACACGACGGTGACGGTCACGCGGGGTCGCGTGGAAGCGAAGGTCACGGCCACGGGCACGGTGTCACCCCTCGTGACCGTGCAGGTGGGCAGCCAGATCTCCGGACGTGTCGCTGCGCTGTACGCCGACTTCAACGCCAAGGTGAAGAAGGGCCAGATCATCGCCAAGCTCGACACGGCATTGCTCGAGGCGGCCGTGGACCAAGCGCGTGCGAGCGTGATCAACTCGGAGGGCAACCTCGCCAAGGCGCAGGCGCAGGCGGTGGATGCGAAGCGACAGGCAACGCGCAACGCAGAGCTGCTGGAGAAGAAGCTCATCGCGCAGGCCGATGCCGACACGGCCGACTCGAACCGACTGGCCGCGGATGCGGGCGTGGTTGCGGCGCAGGGGCAGCTGGCGTTGTCGAAGGCCTCGCTCCAACAAGCGGTCATCAACTTGCGCTACGCGACGATCTACTCGCCGATCAACGGCGTGGTGATCTCGGTCTCGGTCGCGCCGGGGCAGACGGTTGCCGCCACGATGACGGCGCCGACGCTGTACTCCATCGCCGAGGACCTCGCGAAGATGCAGGTGGACACCAGTGTGGCGGAGTCCGATGTGGGGCGGCTCGTCGAAGGCATGCCTGCCGTGTTCACGGTCGATGCGTATCCGGGCGAGCGCTTCAAGGGCAAGGTTCGCCAGGTGCGCAACTCGCCGACCACCACGCAGAACGTCGTCACCTACGACGCGGTGGTCGACGTGGGGAACCCCGACCTCAAGCTGAAGCCGGGCATGACGGCGAACGTGTCGTTCGTGTACGCCGACCGCAACGACGTGCTGAAGATGCCGGCCGCCACGCTGCGCTTCCAGATGCCGGATGCGAATCCCGACGGGAAGAAGTCGGTGCCCAAGACGAAGATGGGACGTCACGTCGATGCCGATGCGCCGCGCAACGTCTGGGTGATGACGGGAACCCCAGCGGTGCCGACGAAGGTGCCGATCCACGTGGGCATCACCGACGGTACCTTCGTCGAGGTGCTCGACGGTTTGCAAGAAGGCGATCAAGTGGTCACGGAAGCGAACGATCCGACGGGCAGCAAGAAGAGCCCGAGTGGCGGCGGCAGCGGTGGTGCTAACCCGGGCAATCGCCACGGCCCGCCGATGTGATGGCGCCCGTGCAGAGCGAGCCGCGCGGACCTCTGATCGCGATCGAGGGGGTGCAGAAGATCTACACGATGGGCGCGGAGAAGGTGGCCGCCCTGCGTGGTGTGTCGTTGCAGATACAGGCTGGCGAGTTCGTCGCGGTGATGGGCTCGTCGGGCTCCGGCAAGTCCACGCTCATGAACATTCTCGGATGCCTCGATCGCCCGACGGCGGGCAGCTACCACCTCGCCGGACGCGAGGTCTCGCACCTGTCGCGCGGCGAGCTGGCCGAGGTGCGCAACCGATCGCTGGGCTTCGTCTTTCAGAGCTTCAACTTGCTGTCACGGACGAGCGCGCTCGAGAACGTCGAGCTGCCGCTTATCTACGCCGGCGTACCGGCGACGGAGCGGCGGCAGCGTGCACGGCAAGCGCTCACGCGCGTAGGTCTCGCCAATCGCTTCGACCACACGCCGAGCCAGCTCTCGGGTGGGCAGCAACAACGGGTGGCCATTGCGCGTGCGCTGGTGAACCGGCCGCACCTCATCCTCGCCGACGAGCCCACCGGCAACCTCGACTCGCGCACCAGCCTCGAGGTCATGGCGTTGTTTCAAGAGCTGGGCGAGACGGGCATGACCGTGGTGCTGGTCACGCACGAGCCGGACATCGCGCAGTACGCGTCGCGGGTGATCGTGGTCAAAGACGGCGAGGTCCGCACGGACACGCGGCAGCAGCCACGCTCGGCGGCCGCGGAGCTCCTAGCGCAGGCCCCCGTCGAGGCGCCCGCGCCGTGAGTATCCTCCAGACGCTGCGCGTGGCGTTGCTCGCGCTGGCGCGCAACAAGCTGCGCTCGTTCCTCACCACGCTCGGCATGGTGATCGGCGTCGCGGCGGTGATCGCCATGGTGGCCATCGGTGAGGGCGCGACCGCGAAAGTGGAAGCGCAGTTCTCGGCGATGGGATCGAACCTGCTCATCCTCATGCCGGGGTCCACCCAAGCGGGCGGCGTGCGCGGCGGCGCCGGCACGATCAGCACGCTCACGTGGGACGACCTGCGTGCGATCCAGGACGAAGTTCCGTCGGTGCGCGCCGCCGCGCCGATCTTGCGCACCAACGCCAACGTGTTGTCGGAGACCCAGAACTGGTACACGTCGATCAACGGCACGACGCCGGCGTACTTCGACGTGCGCAACTGGCGCGTTGCGCTGGGGGGCGCGTTCACGCAATCCGACGTCGATGCCCGCACCAAGGTTTGTGTCATCGGCAAGACGGTCGCCGACAAGCTGTTCCCCGGTGACGATCCCACCGGCGAGACCATCCGCATCCGCAACGTGCCCTTCACCGTGGTCGGGCTGCTCGAGGCCAAAGGCCAATCGGGCTTCGGCATGGACTACGACGACGTGATCCTGGTGCCCTCGACCACGTTCATGGCGAAGCTCCAGGGCGGCCTCAAGTCGGTGCTCAACGGCACGATCTTCATCAGCGGTCGTACGCCAGAGGGGCTCGAGCGCACGGAGAAGGAGATCGCGGATCTACTTCGCGAGCGACACCACCTCACCGTCGGCGCCGACGACGACTTCCAGCTGCGCAACCTCACCGAGCTCGCGAACCAGCAGCAGCAAGAGAAGAAGACGATGCTCGCGCTGCTCGCCCTCGTCGCGCTGGTCTCGCTGATCGTCGGCGGCATCGGGATCATGAACATCATGCTGGTGAGCGTCACGGAGCGAACACGGGAGATCGGCCTGCGCATGGCCATCGGCGCGAAGCCGGGTCAGATCCTGTTGCAGTTCCTCGTCGAGGCCTTGGCGCTGTCGGTGCTGGGTGGCCTCATCGGTGTCGCCGTCGGCATCGGTGGCGCCTCGTGGGTGGCGAGCGCGATCGATTGGCCGCTGCTCATTCGCGTCGACGTCTCGCTGCTCGCGGTGGGCTTCAGCGCGTGCGTGGGCCTCGCGTTCGGCATCTATCCGGCCTATCGCGCGTCGCGGCTCGATCCGATCGAAGCGCTGCGCCACGAGTAGGTGAGAGCTCTCGTGATTGATCACATTTTCCGCAACTGTGGAGTTGTGCGGCGAGGTGTCTGCACGTTGCTGGTTCGTTGCGGATGAGAGAGGCTGACTGCGGAATGATGAGCCGTAGGCTCGTGGTGTTGAGTTGCGTGATCTCCGTAACGGCCTTCGCCGACGGAGTCAGGCGACGCGCGATCACGCTTTCCGATGCGCTGCACCAGGCGGACACGAACGTGCCCGCGTTGCGCGTTGCGCAGGCACAATCCGAGGTCTCGCAGGCGCAAGCGAACGAGGTGCGGGCGCCACTCCTCCCGCAGCTCAACGGGACGGCCACCTATCAGCGCACCACGTCGAACTACATCCAGCGCCCAGGCGCCATCCCCAACACCATCGTGGTATCGAACACGTCGAGCGGCGGCACCTTCAACTACTTCAACTTCGGCCTCACGCTCAGCCAGACGTTGTTCGACGGACCCACCTTCGCGCGCTGGCGCGCCGCGATCGGCAACCTCGAGGCCACGCGCATCGCGGAAGCCACCGCCCGGCTCGACGCCGCGCTCGACGTGCGGGTGGCATTCTTCAACGCCAAGGCTACGCTGGCGCTCACCGATGTGGCGCGCGAGACGCTCGCCAACCAGAAGCGCCACCTCGAGCAGGTCAAGGGTTTCGTGGAAGTGGGGACGCGGCCCGAGATCGACCTCGCGCAGGCGAAGACCGACGTCGCGAATGCACAGGTCGCGCTCATCAACTCCGACAACAACTTCCAGGTCGCGAAGGCGACGTTGAACCAGGCGATGGGGCTCGAGTCGGACACCAACTACGACGTGGGCGAAGGCACGGCTGCCCCCGTTGACGTCGAGGACGCGGACATCGGAGAGCAGGTGGAGCTCGCGAAGCACGCGCGGCCCGAGCTCGTCGTCTTCGACAAGCAGCTGCGCGCGCAGGCGCTCACGATCCAGGCCAGCAAGCTCGGTTATGCACCGACGGCGGTCGCCCAGACGCAGGTGTCGGCTGGCGGTGTCGAGCTCGGTAACCTCGGCTGGAACTGGAACCTGCAGGTCGGGCTCACCTGGAACCTGTTCGGCGGCCTGCTCACGTACTCTCAGGTGAAGGAGGCCGAAGCGCAGCTGAAGGTGCTCGCCGCGCAGCGCGACGCCGCCTCGCTCCAGATTCGCCTCGAGCTCGAAAAGGGCCGGCTCGCCGTGCGCGCTGCCAAGGCTACGCTGCTCGCAGCGAACGACGCGCTCGAGAACGCGCGCATCTTGAAGACATTGGCAGAGGGTCGCTATCGAGCGGGGGTGGGCAACGCCATCGAGCTGTCCGACGCGGTGCTGGCCCTGGCCAACGCGGGTGGGCAGCAGGTGCAGGCCGACTTCAACGTTGCTGCCGCGCGTGCGCAGCTCTTGCGGGCGCTCGGGCGCCGGTAGCTAGGCGACGGGCGGCTGATCAGGCTACGATGCCGCACCGTGACCAGCCTCAGCGCATCCAGCAAGCTACCCGAATGGGCCGATGAGCTGCGCCGTCGCTACCTGCGCGGTGAGGCGTCGCAGTTCGTCCTGCACAACAACGTGCACGACATCTTGCTCAGCGATGGCAAGCTCTACTCCCTGTCGGACTTCCTCGCGCAGGTGCTCTTCGGGCCGAGCAAGGACAACGTCGCCATCTACAACGTCTCGACCGGTGTGCGTTTCGCGAAGCGCAAGATGTCGATCGATGGGCTCGAGGACCTGGTGCTGAAGAAGGCGCCGGCCGACGTGCTGCCGGCGCTGGAGAAGGCGCTGGTGGGCCAGGACAAGCTCGCTGTCATCCTCGAGTACGCCGATACCATCGCGCCGGCCGGAGATACCTCGTTCTCGACGGTGGACGACCGTGCAGCCGCCGTCACGTTGCACCGCTGGTCGCTGATGCCGCAGCTCGAGCGCGCGGACTCGTTGGTGGTGCTCACCCTCGAGAACCTGACCGATCTCCACCCGAAGCTGGTGTCGAACCCGCGCGTGGCGACGGTGAAGGTACCCATGCCCCGTCTCGAAGAACGCCACGCGTTGCTGCGCTTCCTCGATCCGAACATGTCCGAGCCCGATGCGGCGCGGCTCGCGGAGATCACCGCAGGCCTCAAGCTGATCCAGATCAAAGCCATCCTCGCGCCGGAGGCCACTGGGCCCGAGGGCGATCGCGAAGAGCGCCGCCGCTACCTCGTCGAGTTGCTGCAAGGCCCAGGCAATACCGCGAAGGCACCGAGCCAGGACACCCTCGATCGGGCCGACAAGTTGGCCGCGATGACGCAGGGGATGAACAAGGACGCCATCCGCAAGCTCATCGCGCCCGAGGGCAAGCCCGTCGAGCAGAACCCCGACGCACGCGCGCAGATCGACCGGCTGGTCGCGGCCCGCAAGCGCGAGATCATCGAGCGGGAGTGCTTCGGCCTCATCGAGTTCGTGGAGCCGGAGCACGGCTTCGAGGTGGTGGGCGGCATGGAGGAGGTCAAGAAGGACCTCCTGCTCGTCGCGCAGAACCTTCGTGAGGGGCGCCGCAACCGCTGCCCGATGGGCATCTTGTTCACGGGGCCCATGGGCACCGGCAAGACGTTCGTCGCCGAGGCGTTCGCGAAGGAGTGCGGGCTCACCACCATCAAGCTGAAGAACTTTCGCAGCAAGTGGGTCGGCGCCACCGAGGGAAACCTCGAGCGTATCCTGTCCGTGATTCGCGCGATAGGTCAGATCATCGTCATCATCGACGAAGGGGATCGCGCCTTCGGTGGCGGTGGTGAAGGCGGCGAGGGCGATGGCGGCACGGGTTCACGCGTCATCGCGCGCATCAAGGAATTCATGAGCGACACGGAGAACCGCGGCCGGGTGCTGTTCCTGCTCATGACCAACCGACCCGACAAGCTCGACGTGGACATCAAGCGCGCTGGTCGCTTCGACCGCAAGATCCCGTTCCTCTATCCACAGACCTCTGAAGAGGTGGAGCGGGTGGTGAAGGCGCAGCTGAAGAAGCACAACGTGAAGTCGACGCTGGAGTTCCCGCGTGATCGCGTGAAGCTCGAGCGGTTGGTGGGCTACTCCAATGCCGACCTCGAGGCAGTGGTGATGCTGGCCAACGACTACGCGGCGGATGCTGCCGCCGACGACAACGCGCCGGTCACGCCGACCGAGCTCGATCGGGCCGTCATCGACTACATGCCTTCGCGCGACGTGCTCATGCTCGAGTTCATGGAGCTGCTGGCCGTGTTCGAGGCCTCGAACCGTCGCATGCTGCCGAAGAAATATGCCGACGTCCCCGTCGAAGAGCTGCAACAACGCCTGGGCCTCCTGCGTGCGCAGGTAGGCAACCGTCGCTGAATCCTTCACGCCACTCGAACCCGCAAGGAGCCGTCATGAACGATTTCTTCCCCCAGATCGACGTTTCTCAGCCGGCCGCCGAGGCGATCGCGCGTGGGCTTTATGCGGTCGCCAAGGTCGATGGCCTGCACGAGCGTGAAGAGGCGCTCGTCGCTTCGTTCTGGTCCGAGGTCGGTGGGGGCGCCGGGGCGCTCTCGGAGCTGCGCCGCGCCGGCAACATCACCACCGCCGAGCTGATCGCCACGTTGCCGAGCAAGGAGCTGCGCCAACTGTTCGTGAAGACCGCGATGCTGATGGCCTGGGCCGACGGCAAGGTCACCGACTCGGAGCGCAAGATCATCAGCGAGTACGCGCTCGCACTGCAGCTCACGACCGAGGACGTAAAGTCGCTCGAGTCATCGGTGAAGGAATATTTGCTAGGTCACCTGTCGTCGGTGAAGAACAGCGACTCCGTGGCCAAGGTCGCCGGCAAGCTCGACCTGTAGGCAACCGGGCGCATCAACCGACGACGCGGCGGTGTAGCGAAAAGCGTACCCAGCCGCGTTCGTCGTTCTTCACCGTCACCGTCATGTCGAGCGCAGCAGCGATGGCGCTCACCAGCGAGAGACCGATGCCGCTGTGCTCGCCCGTTCCACCGCGGCCTACATCGCCTCGATAGAATCGCTCGAAAATGTGCGGCAACATGGCCTCGGGGATCGTGGGACCGCTGTCGCCCAGAGCGATGACGAGGCCACGCGCGGAATCCGAGTCGATTTCGACGCGACCGCCCTCGTGGGTGTATTCCACCGCGTTGCCGAGGAGGTTGCCGACTGCGATGCGCAGCAGCGCAGCGTCCGTGTGCTCAGTGGCAGATAGTGGAATGCGGTTTTCGATTTGCAAGTGCCGCTCGGTCGCGCGGTGGATGTACGCTGCGATGACTTCGTCGACCAGCTCACGCAATGCCACCGATGTGAGCTCCCCGGCGATGACGCCTTGCTCCACGCGATTCAACAGCAGCAATCGCTCGACCATGGTGGAGAGCTGCCCAACGACGGCGAGAGCTTCTCGGTGTGTTGCAACCTGTGCTTCGACCGGTCGCTCTCGAGACAGCGATACCTCTAACAACGTGCGCAAGGCGGCGAGCGGATTGCGAAGCTCGTGGGCTACGTCGGCAGTGAAGCGCTTTTCGTGCGCGAACGCTGACTCGATTCGCGCGAGGAGCTCGTTGAGCTTGTCGGCCATGGGGACCAGCTCGCGCGGCAGAGACCAAGAAACGACGCGCTCACCCAACGTGTTGGCCTGGATCCGGTCGAGTCGGGCTGCAAGCTGATCGAGGGGACGCATGCCCACGCCGATGGACAGGACGGCGGCGAGTGCCGACAGCGCGAGGCCTGCCAGACCACCGACGAGAAGCAAGGCCCGCAGCGTACCGAGCGCGGAGTCGACCTCTTTCGTGCTGCGCGCGATGGTCACGAACACCTTGCGACCCGACGGTGTAGCAGGCCCTTCGTTGTCGAGCCGCGGCGCCAGCGCGAGCGTGAGCAAGCGCCCGTGACGTCCATCCGGTAAGTGGGTCTCGATCACGTTTGGCTGTCCAGTACCACGGGGAAGATGGTTCGCTTCCAGCGACGGTGATCGTGCGATCAGCGTTCCGTCGTCCATCCACACCTCGAAGTACGCGGGCTCGGCGACGCGTTCGAAGTCGCCCATGATGCCGGGCTCCCATTCCCACGCGCCAACCGCTCGCTCTTCGACCATGTTGGCAACGGTGCGCGCCTCGTCGACCAAGCGCGCCGCGAATGAGGCCTGTAGCCCGCGTCCGAAAGCAACGTAGACGGCAGTCGATGTCGCGACGAGGGTCGCGCCCACCACCAAGAGCGTTGCGAGCACGAGACGGCCGCGAAGGCTCATTGGCTTCATGGCGCATCACTGAGGACGTATCCTTGCCCGCGTCGCGTGTGGATCAGCTTCTGCGTAGCGCCGTCGTCGATCTTGCGCCGGAGATAGCCAACGTAGACGTCGATGACGTTGCTCGATGGGTCGGATTCGAAGTCGTACACGTGCTCGAGGATCTCGGAGCGGGTCACGACGTGCCCGCGGCGGGCCGCGAGATATTGCAGTAGCGCGTACTCTCGCGCCGAGAGCGCGATGTCGCGGCCCCCACGTTTTACCCGGCGAGCGGCGGTATCGATCTCGAGGTCGGCGATGTTCACTATGTTCTGCGCGGATTGATAGCCGCGACGTACCAACGCGCGCAACCGAGCGAGCAGCTCCTCGAGCTCGAACGGTTTTACGAGGTAGTCATCCGCGCCCCGGTCGAGGCCCTTTACGCGATCGGCTACCGCGTCGCGGGAGGTGAGCAGCAACACGGGCGTCGTGTTGCGAGCGGCGCGTAGGCGTTCGAGCACCCCGAACCCATCGAGCTTCGGGAGCATCACGTCGAGCACGATCACGTCGTACTCAGCGGCCATCGCGAACGTGAGCGCGCTGTGGCCATCACCCGCGTGATCCACGGCATAGCCGGCTTCTTCGAGCCCTTGGCGCAGCGTGCGTACCAGCGGCGCATAGTCCTCGACGAGAAGCAGCCTCATTCCGAGGCTCTCATCTGGCTCTCATGTTCGCGACGCATCTTTACGCTCGTATCATGAGCCTCAGTCCAGCATGCCTTGCAAGCGCGGCGGTCGCCCTTCTGTGTACAGGCGCGACGATGGCGTATGGCCGCACGGTGACGCTGGCAGAGGCGCGCGCAGCGGCCGAAGCGGGTGGCCTCGACGTTCAGCTCGCCGATCTTCGTACCGGCCTGGCCCGCGCGGAGGTGTGGGTCGCTGGCGCACTGGCCAATCCCACGTTCGGCGCCACGAGCGCGAAGGAGACGGCTCATATGGGGTTCTCGCTCGCGGTACCCGTGCCGATCTTCGGTCAGCGCCGCACGGCGGTCGCGACCGCGAAGGCCGATGCCAGTGCAGCAGCGGCTGACGCGGTGGTCGTGCGCACGGATGCGCGCTGGAACGCGACGCAGGCCTGGCTCGATCTGTACGAGGCCCAAGCGCGAACGAAGCAACTGGCGTTATCGGCAAAGCAGTCGGAGCGCCTCGAAGAAATCGCCGCACTTCGCTTCGATGCGGGTCGGGGTTCCCGTGTGGACGTGGTGCGCGCCCACGCCGAGAGAGCCCGCGCGCAGGCTGAGCTCGCCGCGAGTGCACGATTGATCCGCGCAGCATCCGTGCGCCTCGGGCTCTTCTTCCCCGAGGGCTCGGCAAACGACCTGAGCGCCGCCGATGACGAGGTGTACGATGGTGGCGCTCAGCCCATCGACGACCTGCTCGGCCGATTGTCGTCGCATCCGACGCTCCGTCGCGATCGTCTCCAGGTCGCGGCCCGAGATCTCCAGATCAAGCGAGAGCGCAGGGCTCGCTTGCCGCTCGTGAATTTCCAGCTGACGGTGAACAGCTTCGATCCCACGCTTCCGGCGCCAGACGTGATCGGCGGGCTCTCGTTCGAGCTTCCGATGCTCAGTGTTCGCGGCGGTGCAATTGCGAGCGCGCAGGCCCAGCGTGCGCTGGCCGAGGCCACCGCGATCGTCGACAACCGGCGGCTGTGGGTCTCGCTCGTCGATGCGTGGGAGCGCAGCGAAGCGGCGCGCGGCAAGCTCATGGCGATCCGCGAGGAGGTGCTTCCCTCCGTCGAGGAGGCCAAGCGCATGACCGATGAAGCGTACGAGAGCGGTCGCGTGGAGTTGATCCGCTTGCTCGACGTGCAGCGTGCGCTGGTCGATGCGCGTCTCGCCGAGATCGATGCGTTCTCGGCCTGGGCCCGGGCCGTCGCCGACCTCGAGCGAGCGGCCGGGGTCGACCTGCGACCGAGGCAGCCATGAGGTTTGCGATCCTGATGATCGTTGGAATGGCCTCGTGCCAGCACGCTGCCGTGGAAGAAGTACCGTCCGCCCCGTCGAAGCTCGCGTGCGTATTGGTCACGAGCAGACGCGTGCGCGACGTAATCGAGCTGCGCGGCACCATCGCGCCGAGGCCCGAGCGCGACGCGATCGTTTCTGCGCAGGTCGCCGGGCGCGTGCTCCGCGTGGAGGTGCGGGAGGGCGACGTCGTTCGCCAGGGCGATGTACTGGCCCGGGTCGATGACGCCGCGCTGGCGGATGCTGCGCGACAGGCCGATGCAGCGGTGGGTAAGGCACGTGCGGAGCGCCAGAACGCGGACACCACTTTGGGCCGAACCACGAAGGTCTTCGAGCGTGGCATCGCAGCGCGGCAAGAGGTGGACGACGCGCAAGCGCGATCGGCGGGCGCGCTCGCCGCGGAGCAAGATGCCGTTGCCGCATCCAGCCAGGCTCATCGACAGCTGGCGCGCGCGGTGCTGACGAGCCCGATCAGTGGCGTCGTGTTGAAGGTGTTTCGCAAGCCTGGTGAGCTCGTCGACGGCACACCGACCACGCCGGTGGTCGAGGTCGCCGATTTGAACGCGCTGGAGCTCGTGGCCGATGTTCCCGCGGCCGATCTGGTGCGAATCGAGAAGAGCGCAGCGGCCAACATCTACTTCAGTGCGTTGCCAGGTGCCTACACCGGGCAGGTGAGCCTCGTGTCGCGCAGCGTGGATCGCACCAGTGGTGTCGGCGTCGTGCGGGTGGCGCTCCAGCGCGCAAAGCTGCCTGCGCCGCCGGTGGGCTTATACGGGGTCGCGCGGGTCGAGCGCGGCGAGCTGCACGATGCGCTGCTCGTGCCCAAGGCCGCTCTGCGGCGCGATGCGAACGGTTCGACCGCAGTGGTGGTCTGCGGCGACGACAAGAAGGCCCACGTGCAAGCGGTGACGGTAGGTGCCGCATTCGACGCTTCGATCGAAGTGGTCGGCGTGGCCGTTGGCGCGAGCGTATCGGCCACCGGCACCTTGGCCGTGAACGACGGCGATGCCATCGAGGTTGTCCCGTGACGTGGTTCCCCGCCGTCGCGAGCCGTCGCGTGCTGGTGTGGTTCACGGCGATCGTGCTCGCGGCCGGCGGTGCCGTTACCGCGGCATCGTTGCCGAGTGGCATCTACCCGGAGGTCGAGTTCCCCCGCGTGGTCGTCGTTGCCCGCGGCGGAGATGCGACGCCGGCGCTCACGCAGGTGGCGCTGACTCGACCCATCGAGAGCGCGCTCACGACCGTGCTCGGTGTGGAGCGCATCCGATCGCGCACGATCCGAGGCGCCGTCGAGCTGTCGCTGCAGTTCGCACCCAGCACCGACATGTCGCGCGCGCTGCAACTCGTGGAAGCGCGAGTGGGTGCATTACGTGCCAGCCTGGCGTCGGGCACCGACCTCACCGTCGAGCGCCTCACCACCACGTCGTTCCCCGTGTTGACCTTCAACCTCACCGGCACGCTCGACCCGCGGCGCATGCGCGAGCTAGCCGACCTGGTCATCCGCCCGGCGTTCTCTCGCGTGCGAGGCGTCGGTCGCGTGGAGGTGCTGGGTGGCGACGTGCGCGAGGTCGAGGTGATCCTCGATCCCGATCGTCTCGCCGCTTTGCGCGTCACCCCGTTGCAGATCGCGGAGCGCATCCGCGCCAGCACGGGCCTCCAGGCAGTCGGTCGCGTGGAGCAAGCGCACGCGCTGGTGGCCGTCATCGCATCGGCCGAGCCCCAAGGCGTGGACGATCTGGCACAGGTCCCCGTGTCGGTCGGACCCGACGGCAGCCCCATCCTGCTGTCGTCGGTCGCGCAGGTGGTCGAAGGCGCCGAGGATCGCTTGCTCCGCGTAGCAGGGCCCGGTGGCGAGACCGTGCTCGTCAGTGTGTCCCGCCTTCCCGGTAGCAGCACGCCGTCGGTGGTCAATGGAGTGAACGGCATCGCGCAAGAGCTGGCGCCCAGCCTGCCCTCCGGCGTTCAGCTGGTGGCGGTGTACGACCAAGCCGCACTGGTGCAGGAGTCCATCCACGCCGTACGCGACGCGATCTTGATCGGCATCGTGCTGTGCATCGTCGTGCTCGGCGTGTTCTTGCGCGATTGGCGCGCAGGGCTTGCCGCCGCGGTGGCCGTGCCGTTGACGCTCGGGATCTCGTTTCTACCGATGCTGGCGACGGGGCAGAGCCTCAACCTCATGTCGCTCGGCGGCCTCGCGGTCGCCATCGGTCTCGTGATCGACGACGCGATCGTGGTGGTGGAGGGCATCGCGCGGCATCGAGCCGAAGGCCTGCCTCCGCTCGCCGCAGCCCAGCGCGCCAGCGAAGGTCTGCTCGGTCCGCTCATCGGCACCACCGTTACGACCGTGATCGTGGTGTTGCCGCTCGCGTGGCTCGATGGTGTCGTCGGCCGCTTCTTCTCCGCGCTCGCGGTCACGCTCGCGGCGTCGGTGCTGCTCTCCCTGGTCCTCTCCGTCACCGTGGTGCCCCTGGCCGCAGCGAGCTGGCTCGACCCGCACGATGCACCGGCCACGGCGGGACGGCTCGCGACGCTGTACGGTCGCTTCGCCGAGCGCGTGCTGCGTCATCCGATCATCGGGCTCGTCACGATCGCAGTCCTGCTGGGTGTCGGCGTGTTGGGCGCGATCGCGGTACCGTCGGGATTTCTCCCGACCATGGACGAAGGTGCGTTCGTGCTCGACTACTTCTTGCCGGCCGGCACGTCGCTCACCGACACGGACGCAGCAGCGCGAGCGATCGAGAAGGTGCTGCAGGCCAACCCGGACGTGGAGACGTTCTCCCGTCGCACGGGTGCCGAGCTCGGTCCCGTCGCTGCCACCGAGGTGAACCGCGGCGACATCATGGTGCGGCTCAAGGCCAAGCGCTCGCACAGCGCCGAAGACGTGATCGCCGTCCTGCGCCAGGAAGTGGCACACGAGGTGCCGGCGACACGCACAGAGTTCGTCCAGGTGCTCCAAGACGTCATCAATGATCTAGCCGGTGCGCCACGACCGATCGAGCTCAAGCTCTTCGGCGACGACTATCAGGTGCTGCGCGATACGGCGCAGCGGATCGCAGATCGCATTCACGACGTGCCGGGGCTCGTCGATCTGTATCCGGGGTTCGAGGGGCTGGCGCCGGAGCTGCGCTTCCGGCTCGATCGCGTCGCGTTGGCGCGCGCGGGAAAGACGCCCGAAGAGTTGTCGCTGGAGCTCGACGCGGTCTTGCGCGGCAACGTGGTCGCGTCGATCCGCAGGGCCGATCGCCCGATCGGTGTGCGCGTGCGCTACCCGGATGCCGTGCGCTTCGACCCGGCGCGCATCGCGAGCCTGCCGGTGGTGGTCGCAGGCGGCGTGGTGAGCCGTGTCTCCGCGCTGGCGACGCCGGTGGAAACGGCGAACGAGACGTCGCTGTTGCGCGAGAGCCTGCGGCCCGTCGTGATCATTACAGCCGATCACGAGCACCGCGACGTGGTGGCCATCGTGAGCGACATCGAGCGCAAGCTGCGTGGCTTTCGGCTGCCGCCCGGCTATCGCATCGAGTACGGTGGGCAGTACGCGGGGCAGCGAGACACGCTGAAGGGTCTCGGCGCGGTGATGGCCTTCGGGTTGCTGGCCGTGCTCGGTGTGTTGCTCGCGCAGTTCCATCGCGCGCGCCTTGCATTCGTCGTGCTCGGCCTCGCGCCGCTTTCCATCGTTGGTGCGCTCGCCGCGCTGTGGGCCACCGGCACCGCGCTCAACGCCTCGTCGCTCATGGGTTGCGTCCTCCTCGTGGGCTTGGTGGCGAAGAACGGCATCTTGTTGCTCGAAGCGTACGAGCACGCGCGGGAGGCAGGGCAGCCCACGCTGGCCGCGCTGATCCGTGCCGGTCGTGAGCGCGTGCGGCCCATCGTCATGACCACGCTGGCCACCCTCGCCGGCCTTGCGCCGCTCGCGTTCGGGATTGGGGCCGGCGCCGATCTCCAGAGACCGCTTGCCGTCGCTGTCATCGGGGGCCTGGTGATCTCCACCCTCGTCAGTCTCTTGGTATTGCCGTGCATCGTCTTGCTCGTGGAGCCGCGCAGCACGAGTGTTCCATTACGAGGAACGGAGCCTTGACACAACCGCATAAAAATACCGCGCACAAAATCACGCGGATGCATTAAAGGGGTCCGAGCTACAAAGCGCTCTTCGGCAGGACCGCGATGCCGTCGGTGTTGCTCGACACCGTGGGGTCGGCTTCCACGTCGAACTCGACTCGGGCGGTGCGACCCCCTCGCGCTGGGAAGAGGTAGACGAGACCGCGCTCCACGACGGTGCCCCCGTGGTGCAGCTCGAAGCGGTAGGCGTGGCCGCCCAGGAAGCGGCCCGCATCGAGCTGCAGGGGTTGTGCGCCGACGGGGAGCACCCATTTGTCGTGGGTGGCGCCGGTCTGGTCGGTGAGCTCGATGGACGTGGCTTCGCCGTGCACGGCAATCCGCCAACCACCGGCGTTCGGGCGCAGACCGATGCCCATCTCGCGGTGCCCATGCAACGAGACGCGGACAATCTCACCCATCAAGGCGCGACCCGCAGCGGACGCCGGGCGGGTGGGAACGGAATCGAGGAGGAGTAGACCGAGAACGAGCGCACGCATTGTGCGCGCCGCCAAAGCAAGATCGGATCCAGGGGCTAGACCGTTAGAAACAATCGAAACCATCGCGCGCGGCCCTGACATTGGTGTCGCCCAGCGGCCGGTCCGGTCGCCATGTTCCGTTGTCCGGCTAACCAGGTCTAGCAGTACGCGCTCATCGGGGAGCCGAGCACGAAGCGTTGATCCGCGACGTCACTCTCGATCGCGCAGGCCCAGCTCCTTCATCTTCGTCTGCAGGCTCTTGCGGCTGATCTGTAGTCGGCGTGCGGCCTGCGTCA
>JAYUBF010000333.1:0-9877 GCA_043741435.1 Myxococcales bacterium | reverse complement strand
TCGCCGCAAGAATCGGAGCCGCTCGAGATCGCGCGCAAGCCCACGCTACGAATCGTGGCGGTCGCCGGCGCCGTGGTCGTGCTCGGCGTGATTCTCCTGCTGCTCTTCCGTCATTAGAGGTCGTCCCCCGGGAAGCTCCGGCGCCGCAGCTTCGTACGATGAGGAGCGCTGCCTTGGCGCCTTGACCGTCCCGTCGACGGATGGGCAAGATGCGGTGCGCGTAAAAGCGCTGGGGGCTCATGAGCGGTTTCGAAGTGATCCGGCAAGTCGCCGGGGTGTTCGTCTGGTTGATCGGCACCGTGGTCGGGTGGGTCATCGGCCCCATGACGTGGCGTCCTCCGCGTTGGGCCACGTGGCTCGGGGATCGTGGTCGACGAGCAGCAGCGGAAGCGCGACAGAAGCCGGCGATGGCCGCGATCATTGCGCTCGCGGTGCTCGCAGCCTCCTTCGGCACGGGCCTCGGTGTGCGCTGGTGGCGCAATCGCCCGCAGCCGGTCGAGGTCGCCGTGACCGTCACGGCGCCGCCCGCCACGCCCATCGAGGATCGCATCCGACCGATGCCCGTGGTGCTCGGGTTCTCGGAGTCGGTGGCGCCCCTGTCGTCGATCGGCAAGCCGGTCGCGAGCGGCATCGAGCTGTCGCCCAAGCTCGAGGGCACGTGGAGCTGGCGCAACGATCATGAGCTGACGTTCCTCCCGAAAGTGGACTGGCCCGTCGGTCAGGCCTACACGGTCCACCTCGCCAAGCACGGCCTCGTCACCGACAAAGTACAGCTCGAGAGCTACGCCCCCGAGTTCGCGAGCGCGCCGTTCACCGTCGAGGTCGTCCGCAAGGAGTTCTACCAAGACCCGGTCGATCCCACGCTCAAGAAGGTGGTGCTCACGTACGGCTTCAGCCACCCCGTCGACAGCGCGAGCTTCGAGAAGGCGCTGCAGCTCACGCTCGTGCCGGGCACGAAGCAAGAGAAGGAAGTGCCGTACAAGGCGCAAGTCAGCTACGACAAGCTGCGCGGCCAGGCGTACGTTCACTCCGCGCCCATCGACATCCCGCAACGCGATGGCAACATGCGCGTCGTTCTCGACAAAGGGGTGCACGCCAAAGCAGGCGGCCGCAATACCAGCGAGCCGCTTTCCACCGACATCGTAGTGCCGGGCCTCTTCAATTATCTGAAGATCGCGTCGTCGCAGATCCGGGTGGTCGACAACCAGAAGAACGAGCCCGAGCAAGTGCTCATGCTCGAGACCACCGTCGGGGTGTCAGAGGCCGAGATGAAGCGGCACGTGGAAGCGTGGGTGCTGCCCGAATACGATCCCACCGACAAGGAGCAGCACGACGACGAAGTGAAGCACAAGCGCGGGCACCGCTGGACCGACGCGGAGCGCATCGACGAGACGCTCCTCAAGAAGAGCGAGAAGCTCGCGCTCGATCCGCTCGCGCAAGAGCAGGAGTACGGCACGATGCATGCGTTCCGCTTCCGCGTGCCCGTCGGCCGCTACCTCTTCGTGCAGGTGACGAAGGGCCTGCGGGCGTTCGGTGGCTATCAGCTCGGGGAGCCGTTCGTGACCACGGCCGAGGTGCCGGTGTTCCCGATGCAGCTGCGCATCATGCACTCGGGCTCGTTGTTGAGCCTCACCGGCGAAAAGAAGGTGAGCCTGTACGCGCGCGACATTCCCGGCGCGCGCATCGAGATCTCGCGCGTGCTGCCTGATCAGCTGCAGAACCTGGTGACCCAGGCGGGTGGCAACTTCGGTCACCCCAACTTCTCGTACCGCTTCGACGTGGACAACGCCTCCGAGCGCTTCGTCGATACGAAGAAGTTCAGCAAGCCCGGACAGGGAAAGCCCATCTACGAGGCGATCGACCTCGGTGGCTACCTCGGGATGGGCGAAGGCCGTCGCGGTGTGTTCTTCCTGAAGGTGCAGGCGTTCGACGCCGAGAGCCAGCGCACGCTCGACGCAGAGGACAGCCGCCTCATCGTGTTGTCCGATCTCGGCCTCATCTCGAAGGAAACCGAGGACGGCAACCGCGACGTGTTCGTGGCGTCCATTCACGACGGCACGCCCGTCTCCGGCGTGCGCGTGCAGGTGCTCGGCAAGAACGGTCTGCCAGTGACTACGGTGACCACCGACGGTGAAGGCCACGCCCAGCTCGGCAACCTGCGCGACTTCCGACGCGAGAAGCAGCCGGTGATGCTCCTCGCCAGCAAGGGATACGACAGCTCGTTCCTGCCGATCTCCGGGAGTGATCGCTACCTCGACATGTCGCGCTTCGACGTCGGCGGGGTCTCGGCGGGTGAGCGTCCGCGCTCGCTCTCGGCCTACGTGTTCTCGGATCGCGGCCTCTACCGCCCCGGCGAGGAGATCCGCGGCGGCGTGATCGTGCGCGCGAACGATTGGAAGACCCCGCTCGAGGGTGTGCCGGTGGAGCTGCAGATCTCCGACCCGCGCGGCATGGTGGTGAAGAAGCAGCGCGTGAAGCTGCCGGCCAGTGGCCTCGTGGAGCTGAAGCACACGCCGGCCGAGTCCGCCCCGACCGGGACGTACACCGTCGGTGCGTACCTCGTGAAAGAGGATCATCCCGATGATCTGCTCGGCTCGACCACCGTTCGCGTCCGCGAGTTCTTGCCCGACAGGATGAAGATCGCGGTGCATCTGTCGTCGGAGCGACCGGTTGGGGAAGGCTGGGTGCGCCCCGAGAACCTGAGCAGCACCGTCACGCTCACCAACTTGTTCGGTACGCCGGCCGAAGGTCGCAAGGTGCGTGCGCAGCTCACGCTGTCGCCGGCCGTGCCGTCGTTCAGCCGCATGCGCGACTACACGTTCTACGATCCGCTGACCGCGAAGGAAGGTGCCGCCGAGGCCTTGCCGGAGGTGACCACCGACGAGCGAGGTGAAGCGCACTTCGACCTTCAGCTGCAGCGCTGGAAGGCGGCGAGCTATCGCTTGTCGCTCGCGGCGGAGGGTTTCGAAGCGGACAGCGGTCGCGGTGTGGCGGGCGAGGCGCAGGTGGTGGTGTCGCCGATGCCCTTCCTCGTCGGTTACAAGGCCGACGGCGACCTCTCGTACATGTCGAAGGGCAGCGCGCGGAAGATCGAGCTCATCGCCGTGGGCCCATCGGGCGAGCGTCAAGCGCACAAGGATCTGCGTGCCGTGTTGTTCGAACGAAGGTTCGTCTCGGTGCTGACCAAGCAGGACAATGGCACGTACAAGTACGAGTCGGTGAAGCGCGAGGTGGAGCTCTCGCAGAAGGTCCTCGCGATCCCGAACGAGGGCTACAGCTACGAGGTGGGCACCAACAAGCCCGGCGACTACACGCTCGTGGTGCGCAACGAGAAGGAGCTGGATCTCCAGAAGATCGACTTCTCCGTCGCTGGCGCCGCGAATCTCTCGCGCTCGATGGAGAAGAACGCCGAGCTCGGGCTGCAGCTAAAGCAGAAGGACCTCGCGCCCGGTCAGGACCTCGAGATGCAGATCAAGGCGCCTTACACGGGGGCTGGCCTGATTACGATCGAGCGCGACCACGTGTACTCGTGGAAGTGGTTCAAGTCGTCGACCAATGCGTCCGTGCAGACGGTCAAGGTTCCGGCCGACCTGGAAGGAGGCGGTTACGTGTCGGTGAGCTACTTGCGTGATGCTGGCTCGGACGAGGTCTTCGCGAGCCCGCTCAGCTACGCGGTGGCGCCGTTCTCCATCAGTCGCGAGAAACGGCAGGTGAAGCTCACCGTCGAGGTGCCGGAGCTCGCGCGTCCTGGCGACCCGCTCGCGATTCGCATCAGAGCGGATCGACCGAGCAAGGCGATCGTTTTCGCCGTCGACGAAGGCATCTTGCGCGTCGCGGACTATGCCGCGCCCAACCCCCTCGGGTTCTTCTTCCAGAAGCGTGCGCTCGGGGTGCGCACCATGCAGATCCTCGACCTGGTCCTGCCCGAGTTCTCCCGTCTCATGGCGGCGGTCGCGCCCGGTGGTGACTCCGACGGTGCGCTCGGTGCCAACCTGAACCCGTTCAAGCGCAAGCACGAGCCGCCGGTCGCGTACTGGAGCGGCATCGTGGACGTGGGTCCGAGCCCGAAGACCCTCACCTACGACGTGCCCGATTCCTTCAACGGAACGCTGCGGGTGATGGCGATCGCGGTGGAGCCCCAGGCGGTCGGCGCGACGGAGCACAAGCTCATCGTGCGCGGCGACTACATCGTGTCGCCATCGGCGCCGCTGGCCGTCGCACCGGGTGACGAGTTCGAGCTCACGGCCTCGGTGGCGAACAACCTCGACAAGCCTGGCGCGCGGCCCGAGGTGGAGCTCACGCTCGACGTCGGTGGCGGCGTCGAGATCGTCGGCGCGAGGAAGACGAGCCTGTCCATAGCGCCGATGCACGAGGGCAAGGCCACGTTCAAGCTGCGGGCGACCGAGCACCTCGGCGCGGCGACCCTCACGCTCGTGGCCTCGGGCGCCGGCAAGCCCGCGCGGGTGCGCACCGAGCTGTCGGTGCGGCCGGCTGTTCCGTACACCGTGACGTTCCAGGCGGGTCACCTCAACGACGGCGACAAGAGCGTGTCCGTCCCACGGCAGCTGTACCCGGAGTTCCGCACGTTGCGCGCAGGGCTCTCGCGGTTGCCGCTCGGGCTCACGCACGGGCTGGTCGGTTACCTCGAGAAGTTCCCGCACGGCTGCACGGAGCAGATCACCAGCCAGGCGATCCCCGCGATCGTGCTCGGCAAGCATCCCGAGCTCGGTGGCACGACTGCGGCATCGGAGAAGTTCTTCGCCGACTATATCGACAAGGTGCGCGCGCGACAGAACGACGACGGCGCGTTCGGGTTGTGGGTGGCTTCGCCGAAGGCGGCGCCGTTGCCGTCGGTGTGGACGCTCCTGGTCTTGACGGAAGCGAAGGATCGCGGCCTCTCGGTGCCGCGCGAGATCTTCAAAGCGGGCCAGGGCTATCTGCAGGGCCTCGCCGCGCGCGATGGTGAAACGCTGGCAGACGAGCGCCTGCGTGCGATGGCCATCTACACGCTGTCACGCCAAGGCCAGGTCACCACCAGCTACGTGAGCGCGCTCAAGAAGCGCCTCGAGGCCGACTTCGGGAAGACGTGGAAGCAGGACATCACGGCCGCGTATCTGGCCAGCACGCTGGCAGTGCTGAAGCAGACGGACAAGGCGCGAAGCATCATCGACGAGGTGAAGCTGGGCGTGCACGCCGCACCGACGATCCTCACCGAGCCAGAGGAGGATGTGTACTACGACACGCTCGCGCACGACGCGCAGCTCCTGTACCTGCTGGCGCGGCACTTCCCAGAGCGCGCCACCGGTGTGACGCAGGTGCAGCTCGACAAGCTCCTCGAGCCGGTGTTCGGCGGGAGCTACAACACGTTCACCTCCGCGTTCACGATCCTCGCGCTCGAGACCTACGGCAAGGTGGCCGGGGCCAAGGACGCTGAGAAGAATGGTCTCGCCGTGTCGGAGACGCTGGTCTCCGGCAAGCAGGCACTGTCACTGCCCGACTCCCTGTTGCCCGTGACCAGCTACTCGGCGGAGGCGACCGCGCTGCAGTTCTCGGCGAACGGTCCGTTCGGTGCGTACTGGCTCGTCGAGCAGCGAGGCTTCGACCGCAAGGTTCCGGACAAGGCGATCGCACAGAAGGTGGAGGTGTTTCGCGAGTACACCGATGCCGCGGGCAAGCCCATCGACAAGGTAGCCATCGGCGACGAGATCCAGGTGCACGTGCGCGTGCGCTCGTTGACCAAAGCCAGCATCTACAACCTGGCCGTGGTGGACCTCCTGCCCGGTGGCTTCGAGGTCGTGCTGCAAGAGCACAAGCGAGCGGGCGACAACAGCGACGGCGAAGAACACGCGAACCGCGGGCATGTGGGTGCCGAAGGTGGCGACGGCGGCGAGGGCGATGACGTAGGAGAGCACCTCCGTGAAGGCGAAGGTGAGGGCGATACTGCCGTCAATCCGTTCACACTGCCGATCGCGACTTCGGGGACCACCATGCAGTACGACTACGGCGACATCCGCGAGGATCGCGTGGTGGTGTATACGACGGCCGAGCCGGAGCTTCGCGAGCTCGTCTACACGTTGAAGGCCACCAACGTGGGTACGTATCGCATCGCGCCGGTGCTGGCGGACTCCCTGTACGATCGGTCCGTGCTCGCGCGCGGCACCGGCGGCAGCATCAGTGTCTATCGCAAGTAGTCGGTCATGAAGGTCTGGCGCAAGCGCCTCGCGGTCGTGCTCTTCGCCTGGGTCGCGCTGCGTGTAGGGGCGAGGTTGTGGCCGCATCCGCGCCTTGCCGACTACGCGTCGTCGTCGGTGGCGGTGTACGACCACCGCGACAAGTTGCTACGCCTTACGCTCGCCGGCGACGAGCAATACCGGCTGTGGACGCCGCTGTCGCAGATCGCGCCGAGCTTGCGCGAGGCCGTGCTGCTGTACGAGGACCAGCACTTCTATCACCACTTCGCGGTCAATCCATTATCGCTGGTGCGCGCCGCGGTCTCGACCTTTGGCGGGCACCGCAAGCTCGGTGGCTCGACGCTGAGCATGCAGCTCGCGCGTCGGCTCTGGCGTATTCCGTCGCAAACGTTGCGGGGCAAGCTCATGCAGATTGCGCGCGCGTTCGAGCTCGAGCTGCTCTACTCCAAAGACGACATCTACGAGGCCTACCTCAACCTCGTGCCGTATGGCGGAAACGTGGAGGGCGTGGGCGCTGCGAGCGTGATCTACTTCGGCAGGCCGGCGGCCGAGCTGTCGCTGTCCGAGGCGCTGGCGCTCGCCGTGATCCCGCAGAGCCCCGAGGCGCGTGGCGCGGCGTTGTCGAAGGGCGGTGAGGCGCCGGCGGGTCTCACGCGGGCGCGGCAGGCGTTGTTCGTGAAGTACGTCGCACGTCATCCGCAAGCGCAACGCGACGAAGCATTGGTGGCAGCGGCGATCTCCGTGCGATCGCAGCACGCGCTGCCGTTCTTGGCGCCGCACTTCGTCGAGACTGTGCTGCGCAGCCAGCCTCCCGACGCAGCGCACGCCCTCCACACCACGCTCGACCATGCGCAGCAGCGGATCGTCGAGCGACAGGTCACGGCGTACGTGGAGCGCAAGCGCGAGCTCGGAATCCGAAATGCGGCGGCGTTACTCGTCGACACGCGCACCATGGCGGTGCGCGCGCTCGTCGGATCGGCCGACTTCGCCGACGACGAGATCTCCGGCCAGGTCAACGGTGTCACCGCCAAGCGGAGCCCGGGCTCCGCGCTCAAGCCCCTCGTGTATGCGATGGCGCTCGATCAAGGCGTGATCCACCCGATGTCGATGCTGAAAGACGCACCCATGTCGTTCGCGGCCTACAGCCCCGAGAACTTCGACGGACGCTATGCCGGCCCGCTCTCGGCCACGGATGCGCTCGTGCGTTCACGCAACATCCCTGCGGTCACGGTCGCTGCACGGCTCGCCAACCCGAGCTTCTACTCGTGGCTCAAGCAGGTGGGCATCAGCCTCGGGCCGGAGCAGCGCTACGGGCTCGGCCTCACGCTGGGCGTGGCCGAGGTGTCGATGGAAGAGCTGGTGCAGCTCTATGCGCTCATCGCGAACCAGGGGCAGCTGCGCCCGCTGGTCTATCGCGAGGGGGATGCTGCGCCGGTCGATCGCCGCCTATTGTCGCGCGAGGCTGCGTTCCTCATCACCAAGATGCTGGAAGAAAATCCGCGGCCCGATGGGATCCGCGCTGCGATCGCCGAAGGCCGGGGCAGCTTGCCGGTCGCGTGGAAGACCGGCACCTCCTGGGGCTTCCGCGACGCGTGGTCGGTCGGCATCTTCGGTCCCTACGTGCTCGCCGTGTGGGTGGGCAACTTCGACGGGTCCGGCAACCCTGCCTTCGTCGGTGTGCAAGCTGCGGCACCGTTGTTCTTCCAGATCGTAGATGCGCTCCTCGCCCACGAGCCTCACATGCCGAGCGTGCTCCAGCAGCCAGCGGGGGTACGCAAGGTCTCGGTGTGTGCACTGTCGGGCCGCCTCCCCGGGCCGAGCTGTCCGCGCACCAAGAGCAGCTGGTTCATCCCCGGTCGCTCCCCCATCGATGTCTGCGACATCCACCGCAGCGTCACCATCGACGATCACAGCGGCAAGCGAACCTGCGCGCCCTACGCCGGACCCACGCACCAAGAGGTATTCGAGTTCTGGCCCAGCGATCTCGCGAAGCTGTTCGTCGAGGCAGGGCTCCCGCGTAGAACCGCACCGCCGCTCGAGGCGCGCTGCCCGATGTCGGAGGGCCAGGAGGGCGTGGCACCGAAGATCAACTCCCCTTTGCGCGGCGTCACGTACAGTCTGCGTCATGGCGAAGGCACGGTCGCCTTCGAAGCGGTCACGGACGGAGACAGCCACGACCTGTTCTGGTTCGTGGGTGACGAGCTGATCGGCAAGAGCCGGCAAGGCAAGCCCTTGTTCTGGGCCGCGCGCTCGGGAAATTTTCAGGTTCGGGTCATCGACGATCAAGGTCGCTCCGACGAGCGCGCTCTGCGCGTCGAGCGCATCGATTGAGGCTCGCGCTCGGCTGCCTGGTGCTGTGCGCGTGCCAGGCAGAGCAGCCTGCGGCAAAGCCGGCGCGCTGGTACATCGCACGCGAGAAACTGGCGGCCACCGACGACGCTGCGGTGCAGCTACGGCGAGGCTACGGCGTTCGCATCGTGGACACACGTGGCGCGACCGGGCGCAGCAGCGAAGGACGATGGTTCCCGTTGCAGTCGCTCGAGGTCGCGAACGTTGCGCCGGCTCAACCCGCCGAGCCTCCGCAACACGTGATTCTCCCCGTTGGTGTGGGTGCGAACGATCGCTGGATCGATGTGGACGTTGCGCAGCAGCATGTCACGGCCTACGAGGGCGCCAGCGCGCGCAAGGCGATGAAGGCGTCTACGGGCGTTGGCGAAGATGGCGCGCCGTACTCCACACCGCGCGGCACCTTTCGCGTCTACGCCAAGCTGCGCTCCACCACGATGAGCAGCGAGCCTGGCGACCCTCATCCATATCGCTTCGAGGCGGTCCCGACCGTGCAGTATTTCAACCGCGAGATCGCCCTCCACGGCGCGTACTGGCATCGGCGGTTCGGCGAACGCGTCAGCCACGGCTGCGTGAACCTCGCACCCGACGACGCCGCCTGGCTCTTCGACTTCACCGCCCCTCGACTCGGCGCCTCCGAACGCGAGAAAGCGACCGACCGAGGGGAGCCCGGCACCCTCGTGCGCGTACGATAGAGACCAACCCTTGCTACACTGACCCTTGCTACACTGACTGGACACCCGGAGCCGATCATGTCGAACCCGATCGCGATCCTCATCTCCCCGCCTCGCTTCATCGCCGTGGGCCTCGGCATGCTGATGCTCTACGGCCTCGCCGTCCTCGGCGCGATCGAGACCAGCAGCTACGCCGACTCCGACTCCGACTCCGACGACATCTGCGCCGTCGAGCTACTCCGCTAGCTAGCAACCTCCGCAGCTGTGCCGCTCCACGAAGACCCGACCGGTCGGACATCTCGCAGGCATCCCTCCCTCGGGGACGTTAAGTGGCGCTTCGCGCCGACCCACTCGGCGTCGCCTTAGCATCGACGCTTCTCCACTCGCAGACTCGCTCCGAAGCATCGAGCAGGCTCCGACGCCCCTCGGGAGGGAGCCTACTCGTCTCCTCCCTCTTGGGCGCTCGTTCCGCTATTTCCGTCGGAGAAGCCGCGCATTCGCCAAGGAAATCCGCTGCGGAGATCCCGCGCACGGCCTAATGGTGTCCTCCCTCCTGGGCGCTTGTTCCGCTGAAGAGCTGTCGATCAATCGACTCGCCGAACATCACCCAGATCGAAATCACTGATGAATTTGCTCCGCCGACGCACTTTGAAGCCGATTGATCGA
>JAYUBF010000332.1:0-120971 GCA_043741435.1 Myxococcales bacterium | reverse complement strand
TGCACCGACGACGCCTGCACCGACGACGCCTGCACCGACGACGCCTGCACCGACGACGCCTGCACCGACGACGCCTGCACCGACGACGCCTGCCGGGCCTCCCGTCGATCCCGGCAAGGGTGGTCGGGGTGGCGCGGGCGGCGGGCACTAGACCCGATCCATGTTGACTAGATCTTGTAGAGCGAAGCGATGTGAGCGAAGGCTAGGCTTGCGCTGGCCGAGAGCGGATCAACTCAACATGGAGTCGGTATAGTCGGGCACCGCACCGCACGACCATCTGGGGCCCGTCGATTGTGGCCCCGACGCGCTGGCCCAGCTGCGCTTTCCGATAGGGCGCACCCAGAGAGAGCGAGCTTATGGCAGACGATAAGAAAACGGCGCAAGTCTCGCAGGTCCAGATCATCTTGAAGCTGGGGGACGCCCCCAAGGTCGTTGCGCAGAGCGAAATCGGCGAGCTGTCCATCGTCTCGGAGCTCGACCATCCGGACTCGTGCGCCATCACACTGAAGACGTCCGGCGTCACCAACCAGGCGGCGGGGCTCAAGCAAACGGACAAGGTCGTCGTTGGGCTGGCGCACCTGAACGACAAGGACGACACCGCCTTCATCGGCGAGCTCACCGGCGTGGAGCCCGTCTTCGCCAAGAAAGGCACGACGTTGGTAATTCGTGCGCTGAACGGATTGCACGCGCTCAGCCGCGGAAAGCGTTCGTTCACGTACGGTGGCGGCGGCGACAAGATCTCCGAGACGGACATCATCAAGCAAGTGCAAGGACGCAACGGAAGCGTCATCACCAAGGTCGATTACGACGGGGCGACGCCCGACTCGCTGAAGTACGACCACGTCTACCAGCACAACCAGACCGATCTAGAGTTCCTGCGCTCGCGGGCCGCCCGCATCGGCTACTGCGTGATGGTGCGGGACAAGACGCTCCTGTTCCGCAGGCGGAGCAACAAGAAGAGCGAGTTCAAGCTCATGTTCCACGCAGAGCGCGTGGAACAAGATCAGAAAGCGCCTATCCAGCTCGATCGTTTCGTTCCGCGACTCTCGACGGCAAACGTCGTCACCGAGGTGAGAGTTCGATCGTGGCAGCCCGAAAAGCGCACCGAGCTCGTTTGCATTGCGAAGCTGGGCGACCCGAAGGTGCCAGCGGCCCTTGCCCCCGAGACGGGGACGGATACGACCAAACAGCGGTACCCCGATGCGGCGCAGGTCCGCGTCGATATCCCGTTCTCTTCGAAGGAGGAGGGCGAGGCGATCGCGGCGTCCTGGCTCAACGAGCGCGCCATGTCCTACGTGACGGCGGAGGGCTCCACGCCGGGCGATCCAAGCCTGAAGGCCGGCATGATCGTCACGATCGACGTCGGCAAGCAGTCCGTCGAAGCGCAGTTCAGCGGCGAGTACCTCCTCACCTACGTTCGGCACTGGTATCGCGACGAGGGCGAAGGGTCGCGCTTCACCACCGATTTTCGCGCTCGCCGTGACGGCAACAAGCCCCCCAAGACGAACACGACGGAAGAAGCTCAGTAGGCGAGGCTCAATAGCGCCCTTTGGTGTATGCTGTCTCGCCGCTGCGAGACTCCATGCCCTCCCCGTCGACCAGACCCTCACAGCGTAGCGTCCTACAGCGAAGCGCCCTGCAGCGCAGTGCAGTGGGCCCTCGTCGCCCGCTGGACTCGACTCGCGTTGACTCGATCGCGTGGCGCGAAGCGACCGTGAGTGGAGACGCGGCTTGCACGCGTCGGAACGGATCAATTCAAGGCGAGGTCGATACAGTCGACCCGAGGTCGCGCTAGACCCGATCCATGTCGACTCGATCCTGTAGAGCGAAGCGATGTGAGCGAAGGCCAGGCTCGCCCTGGCCGGGAGCGGATCAACTCAACATGGAGTCGGTATAGTGTCCGAAGACGACTTCATCTACTGGCAAGACGTACTCGACGATATTGCCGCGGGCCGCAAGACGCCGTTGCGGTGTCCGTTCTGCCAGACCGATGGGTTGCAGGTCACGCGCAAGGGCCTGGCCACGCGCATCGAGTGTCCGGCGTGCCGTCACTTCATCGAAGGCAAGTTTCCGGACAGCGACGGTGGGGCTCCCGGAGATGGAACACCCTGACGCATGAGCAAGTTCCTCGGGAAGGGGTGGAAATACCCCGTCGAGATCAATCGCACCGGCGGTGTCGCCGGCAGCGACCAGGAGGAGTTGATCCGGGAGGCGATCCTGATCGTCCTCGGCACGGCGCCCGGCGAGAGGGTCATGCGACCCGGCTTCGGATGCGAGATTCACGAGCTGCTCTACGCGCCGAACAACCAGACCACTGCCAGCCTGGCGGCGCACTACTGCGAGGAAGCGTTGCTGAAGTGGGAACCGCGCATTCGCGACGTCGAGGTGGAATCGGAGCCGTCACGCGATGAGCCGAACCGGCTCGATATCGTGATTCGCTACCGTGTTCGGTCCACGAACGCCGCCCGCAACCTCGTCTATCCGTTCTACCTGAGCAAGAGTGACGCTACATGATCCCCGTCCCCAAGCTCGACGATCGAACGTACGCGGACATCATCTCCGAGGCGCTGCGCCTCATCCCGCGCTATTGCCCGGAGTGGACGAACCACAATCCGTCCGATCCCGGCATCACCATCCTCGAGCTCACCGCGTGGATGACGGAGCTGCTGCTCTATCGGGTGAATCGCATCCCCGAGAAGAACTACGTCGCATTCCTCAACATGCTGGGGATCCAGCTGCGCGCGCCGCAGCCTGCGCGCACGCTCATCACCGTCGAGCTCGTGGCAGGTGCCGATCGGCAAGTGCTGCCCGAGGGCATGCAGATCTCGACGGCGCAAGCGGCCGAAGACGACAGTGTGGTGTTCGAGACCCAGCGCGAGCTGGTGGTCATCGGCGCGCGTCTCGATCGCGCCTTCTCGTACTTCCACGACATGTTCTCCGACAACTCTCCGTTCCTCGGTGGCAGGGCCGGCGGCTTCCCCGCCTTCGCTGGAGGGGAGCGGGTCGATCGCTACCTGTACCTCGCCGACTCGCGCTTCGAGGCCATTGCCGCGGGTGCGTTGCTGCACGTGCACGTGAACGCACCCGAGCGCGGCGGCCGCGATCTGGCGCGCCTCCTCGAGTGGGAATACTGGAACGGCCGTCGCTGGCGTGAGCTCCGCACGATGTCCACCGAGGTCGAGCGCGGCGAGGTGGTGTTCCACATGCCGAGCGATCTGGCAGCCACCGACGTGAACGGTGTGGTGGATTTCTTCCTCCGTGGCCGCCTCGCCGAGGTGCCGGAGAATCCGTGGGAGACGGAGGTCGACACCATTCGCGTGGTGGTCGAGGTCGCGGGCGAAGGCATCGCGCCGGACTTCGCGCTCGCCAACTTGTCGGGCGGCATGTATCGCTCGCTCGATCTGTCGAAGAACTTCCAGCCGCTCGGTACCGCACCGAAGATCGACGACTGCTTCTACGTCTCGTCACGCGACTTATTCGCTCAGCCGAACGCCGACGTGCGCATCGAGCTGCAGCTCTCCGATCCGCGGGTGCATCCCGCTCCGGGGGCCAGCCCCGACCTCGTCATCTCCTGGGAGTACTTCGACGGGCGCAAGTGGCGCATCCTCGGGCGCACCACGCCGCGTGGTGCAGTGGTCAGCGGCGAGAATCCGTGGGCCTTCGTGGACACCACGCAAGGCCTCACCAAGACCGGTGCCGTCACGTTCCGCGTGCCTACCGACATCGCGCCCGGCGAGGTAAACGGCGAAGCGAGCTACTGGGTCCGTGCGCGCATCGACTGTGGCGACTACGGCCAGAACGGAAGCTACATCCTCGATGGTGACCGTTGGGTCTGGCGCGACGAGCGTCCACTGCGCCCGCCCGGCATGAAGCAGATCGCGCTCCTCAGCCGCGCAGATCTATCGAACCCGCGCCGCGTGCTCAGCTACAACGACTTCTTGTTCCGCGATCACTCGGCCGACGCGAAGGTCGACTATCGCCCGTTCCAGCCGTTTGCCGCCGTCGCCGACGAAGGTCCCGCGATGTACCTCGGTTGGGATCGCAAGCCGCCGAACGATCCGCTCTCCATCTACATCCAGCTCGCCGACGTGGGTCCGCAGCTCGCCGGGGATTCGTTGCGCAACACTTCGCGCACCACCGGCGAGCTCAGCGACGGTCGCCCCGATGCCGATTGGTTGAAGGGCTGGTACGCCTCGCGCGACGCGGCGTGGGAAGCCGAGCAGCGCGTCGTCTGGGAGTACTTCGACGCCCAGAAGTGGGTACCGCTGGTCGTCATCGACGGCACGAAGAACCTCACGCAGAGCGGCTTCCTCGAGTTCGTCGCCCCCGACGACATGGCGGCCTCGATTAAGTTCGCCGAGGAGCGCTTCTTCATGCGCGCACGCCTCGAGATGGGTGGCTACGTGCGCCAGCCGCTCATCTCGCGCATCCTCACCAACACCGTCGAAGCCGCGAACGTGTACACGATGCGCGAGGAGGTGCTCGGCTCCTCCGACGGCAATCCCGCGCAGTCGTTCTTGCTGAGCCAAGGACCGGTGCTCGCGGGCGAGATCATCGACGTGTGGGAGAAAGACGCCCCTACGCCCGAGGAGCTCTTCGAGCTCGGCGACAACGCGTGTCGACCCAACACCGGTGGCGAAGGCTTCTGGGTTCGCTGGCGCCCCATGGACAGCTTCTTCGACTCGGGGCCCAAGGCGCGCCACTACCTCCGTGACGGTCTCCAGCGTCGCTTCAGCTTCGGCGACGGCAAGCAGGGGATGATCCCGCCCCAAGCGCACAACGGCATCATCTGCCGTCGCTACCAGATCGGCGGTGGCGTGCGCGGCAACGTGAACGCGAATTCACTCACGCAGCTGACGCGTGCAGTCGCGTACGTCGACCGCTGCTACAACTCGATACCTGCTGCCGGCGGCGCCGATGCGGAGACCGTGGACGAGGCCAAGGCGCGCGCGCCGATGATGCTGAAGAGCCGCGATCGGGCTGTCACCGCGGAGGACTTCGAAGCCCTCGCGTTGCGCGCCTCGACCGCGGTGGCCCGTGCTCGTTGCCTGCCGTCGCGCGACCGCGATGGTGAGGTGCGCGTCGTGATTCTGCCGCGCGCCGATGATCGCGCCGTCGACGCCAGCCGTCGCTTGTTGCCGGCACCCGAGCTGCTTCGCTACGTGAAGAACTATCTCGATGAACGCCGTCTGGTGGCGACGGTGGTGAACGTCGAGCGACCGGTGTACGTGGAGATCTCGCTTCGCGTCGCCATCGTACGCAAGGTCATCGGCCAATCCGACCGTGTGAAGCGCGAGATCGAAGATCGTCTGCGGAAGTACCTCCATCCGTTGCTGGGGGGCAAAGACGGCGACGGCTGGCCCTTCGGTCGGGCGGTGTACAAGGCGGATCTGGCACACCTCGTCGAAGACATCCCGGGACTCGACTCCGTCGACGAGGTCACCATCTACGATGAAGACCAGCGCGTCGCTATCGAGGCGGCCCGCCTCGAAGACGGTGAGCTCGTACACCTCGTGAACGTGGTGGTCCTCGAGCGCGTCCGCGAGGAAGTCGTCTAAGCATGCTCACGGCGGCACGCGCGCTGGTGCGCATGCCCGACCTCGTCGGGCTGCAGTACAGCAAGGCCAAGCTGCTCTGCGAGAACGCGGGGCTGGTGATGGATCACGTCGTGTTCACGGAGAGCTACGACGCGCGCAACACCGTCCTCGAGCAAGCGCCGCTCCGCGGCCAGATGATCTACAGCGGCGATCGCGTGGCGGTCGCCGTGTCGCGCGACAGCTACGTGCGGTGGCTGCCAGCCATCTACCAGCGCTCCGATCTCTCGGGACGCAACCTCGTGAAGGAGCTGCTGTGGATCACGCAGCACCTCTTCAGCTCCGTGGAGGACGTCCTCAACGTCAGCCACCAGTTCTTCGATCCGTACGAGGCGCCGGAGCACTTCCTGCCGTGGCTCGCGTCGTGGACCGCGATGGTGCTCGAGGAAGATTGGCCCATCGCCAAGAAGCGCCGGCTCATCAAGCGCGCCGTCGACCTCTACCGCATTCGCGGCACGTTGCGCGGCCTCAAGCTGTTCATCTCGCTGTTCACCGGTCATGAGCCGGAGGTGCGCGAGAACGAGTGGCCGTTCCGTGGCTGGCGCATTGGCACCACGTCGTCGGTGGGCATCGACACGATCGTGCTGCCGCCGGTGAACCTCGCGCACACGTTCATCGTCGAGATGCCGACCGCGTATCAGGACCTCTCGGCGGAGTCGGTGATCCGCATCCACGAGATCGTGCGCATGGAGAAGCCGGCGCACAGCCAATACTACCTTCGCTTCGCGGCGGAGGGACGCGATGCCGAGCTGCGCGAGTTCTTCGCGATCGGCACCCGCTCCGGCATCGGCATCGGCCAAGAGGTGCTGCGCAGCGGCGGCCAAGAGGCGGACGCGGCGCCGCCACCGGTGCAAGTCGGCGAGCCCGCAGCGACGGTCAAGATGACCGCACAGATGCCCGCGGTCGATGCGGACACCGAGTTTCCACCGCCGCTCAGGGAGCGACGTCGCTTGCTCAACGCGGTGCGCGCCGACGATGCGCCGGTCGAGGGTCGCGAGGTGCGATCGTCGGAGGAAGGCTTCGGCGCGAGCGCACGTGCGATGCCTGCGATCAGCACGGGCGTGGGCAAGGCACCGACAGTCTCGCGCACTGCGGTGCCGGGGCCCGATCCCACGCTGGAGAGTGCGACGGCCGTACCCCACAGCGAGGAGTCCGGAGACACCGTCGAGAACAAGATCACGCCGGTGCCCAACGCGACCCTCATCTCCTCGACGTCGCAGCGTCTAGCGGACGACATGAAACCAGAACCTGAGCCCGATCCTCCCGGCACCGGCAAGTCCCGCGGGAAAAAGCCGGATCCGAAGAAGTCCAAGTGATGCACGAAGTAGTGAGAGGCTGAAGATGGCGAGCCAAGGCGACGGCGGCGGAAGCGGCAAAGTCCAGGGATTCAAGCGGATCAATTTCTTCCGCGGGTTCCTGACGACCGAGCACGACTGGAACGAGGCGGAGCGCTACCACCTCGAGAAGCGGCGCTTGCACAACCGTGCGCTCCACGCGCCGGGCGTGGTGCCTGGGCAAGCCGGCGAGCTGCGCGTGCAAGCGCGCGCGCGTGGCGACTTCTCGCTCGAGGTGCAGCCGGGCTACGCGCTCGACGGACTGGGTAACGACCTCGTGCTGTGGGATGCGCAGCTCAAGACCATCACGCCCGAGGAGTACAAGCTCCCGCAGACGCTCTACGTGGTGCTGCGGTACGCCGAGGAGATGACCGACTTCATCGCCTACAAGGAGAACATCGAGTACAAGGGCCACCGTCGCGTGCTCGAGAGCTGCAAGGTCGAGGTCTCGCAGACGCCGCCGGACATCAAGCAAGAGGTGGAGCTGGCGCGCATCCTCCTCGAGAAGAACGCCACGCGCATCCGCGACGCGCGCGATCCCTTCAATCCGCAGGCGAACGAGATCGATCTGCGCTACGTGCCCCGCGCGGGTGTGACCGGCTCGTTCCTCGATCCAGCGACGCGCATTCGTGTGTCCACGATGTTGCAGTCGGCGCGCACCGCGTTCTTGCACATGGCGCGCGACGGCAAGGTCCAGACCGCACACGATGCGTTGTCGGCGGTGCTCACCACGAGCGCGCTGCACGCGGCCGAGCAGCTCGACATGCGCAACCTGTTCGAGGTGCTGCAGCTCATCGTCGAGATGCAGGTGCAGGTCACCACCGACGTGGAGGTGAACCACCCGTCGCTGGCACAGCGGAAGGAGTTCGCCGACTTCCGCAAGCACGTCGAGATCATGCGGGGCCTCGTGTCGGAGAAGAAGCTGACGCAAGAGTCCATGTCCAACCTGTTCGGCTACGAGCAGAAGGCGGCCGAGCTCGTCGGTTCCATGTTCGCGGGCATCACGCCGCAGCCAGCCGAGCCGCGCGCGCTGCCAGCGAGCACGCAGGCCGATTGGGACATGGTGAAGACGATGGGCGTGCCCGAGCTCCCGGCAGACCTCCAGATCGCCGGACGTCAGTGGGTGCTCGTCGACTCGATCGACGTCATGGACAAGGCTTCCGAAGAAGCCCACGGACTCGCGATCCGAGACGCGAAGGACGACTACCGCTCACGCCAGAAGCTCAAGTATCCCGACGGCACCGTCGTCGAGGACGCGGGCCGCGCGCACGTCGGTGGTTACACCACCTACAACGTCAAGAACCTCACGCCGGGCAAGGAGCTGGCGATCGTCCGTCGCATGGACTTCGTGTACGGTGACTACGAGCTGGAGTTCCAGATCGACGGCAAGCTCGCCGGCGTGTGCTCCTGCGCCGGCACCGATCGCGAGTTCCGCTGGCGCAACTGGCCGTTCGTCATCAACGGCGAATTCGTCGGCAAGCAGACCGTCCAGGTGAAGCAGGTCGCCATCACGGCCACCCGCGACATCAACATGTTCCGTTACTGGTTCTACCAACCGAAGTAGTCGCGCCGAACAACACAATAGCCAGCGCCGCAAGTGGTTCAGCCGCCTGCAACTCAGTGTTTTCAGTGTGTTGCGGGTGGCTTGATCGTTGCTCTGAATGAGCACAGTGCGCCTCCAACCCTCGATCCTGGCACTGCTCCTCCTCGCGGCCGGTTGCGGCCCGGTCACCGCGCCGTCCGTGCTTCCGGCCGAACCGACGATGGACGACTACCTCGCGCGCGACTTCCGAAAGGACGGCAAGTACGACGAAGCCGGGCACCCGCTCAACGCCACCGTGTTCGAGGCCAAGCTGGCGTGCAACCTGAACGGCTCCGCGACCGACCACAGCTTCATCACGGACGACAAGGCGGGGCTCAACTGCGTGGTGCCGCTTCCTCGGCTCCCGTACGGTGCCTCGATCGCGAACGTGCGTCTGCGCCCGATCGGTGTGGACTTCGGCAGCGCCGAGCCCGTGGTCAAGGTGCAGGTCAAGCGCGCGGGCTCGGACCAACCCGATCTGACGATCTTCGACGGCACTTCGTTCGTGCCCGACCGGCCGTGGACCTTCGTGCCGGTGAAGTTCTGGGCGTCGGGCGATCTGGAGCTGCGCGTCGAGACGTTCGGTCGTGGCGCGGTGGAGATCGAGTCCATCGAGATCTTCCGGAACGACATGCAGCTCACGCTGGGGCCCGGCTCGAAGGTGCTGGCCGACGAAGACACGATCATGATCGAGACGCCGAAGGATGCGGCGATCCCGACGCTCACCGTCAATGGCGCCGACTTCCATCTCGCGTCCTTGGTGGGCGCCAACAAGATTTTGTCGACGGAGACGACGTATCGTCGCGTGTACACGCTCACCGTCGGGCAGCTCGCTCAATCTCGCACCGGCGACCTCGACGTCCGCGCGCACGGCGAATTCGGCGGCGCGCGCATGCAGGTGTATCGCGGGCTGGCACCGTGCAACTTCGAGGGCGATGGCGCGGGCGCGAAGGTGTTGCTCACCGGCTTCCAGCCGTTCCCCGCGGGCGCAGATCACGAGAACGTGTCCGAGGTCGCCGTGCGCGCTCTCGATGCTTCGCTGCTGCACGGCGTGCGCGTCATGCGCATGGTGTTGCCGGTGGAGTGGGACCTCGGTCCGGCCCGCGTGACCGAGGCCATGGAGCGCTGCAAGCCCGACGTGGTGGTCGATCTCGGTCAAGGCCGCAACGGCATCGATCTGGAGCATGTGGCCGCGAACCTCAAGGACGCGGGCAACGACGACAACCGTGGTCACTTCCAGGCCGGCGTACCGATCGTCGTCGGGGGTGAGAAGACGTTGCCGTCCGGGCTACCCACCGCCGTGGTGAAGGTCGCGCTCGACCATACGCTGACCGACCACGGTGCGTCGCTGGGCGAGGTGAAGGTGGAGGACAGTGACGACGCGGGCCACTACATCTGCAACGACACGTTCTATTCGACAACGCGCGCGGCTGCCACCCTCGGAATCCGCGCTGGCTTCATCCACTTGCCGTACACCAGCACGTTCTCCGACGAGCAGCGCACCGCCTGGGGCCGTGTGGCCGCTGCGATCGTGCAGGCCGTCGTGGCGACGAACTAGCGGTAGTCGGCAACATGAAAGCGCGCGTGCGCCGTGTGAGACGCTGGGCCCTGCTGACCGCGTTGCTGACCGCGATCGGGTTGCTCGCGACGCCGTGGGTGCGCGTCGCGCTCGACGATGACGCGCCGTCTCGTGGCGTCGGCAATCTCAGCGATGGCAAGCTCATCCACGGCCACGTCTTCGCACCCTGGGGGCCCGGTTATCACACGTACTCGTTCCTCGGTGCCACGCTGGGCCGACAGTATGCGGTGGGCCAGGTACGCGATGCAGTGCGCGGAGCGTTCGCGCAGCGAGCGACCGCAGGGCGTACCTACGTGCTCGGGGAGATCGCGGTGCGTGGAGGCGGACCGTTCCATGGTCATCGCACGCACCAGAATGGTCTGTCCGTCGACATCTTCATGCCGGTGCGTGATGGCAGAGGCGAGATCACGTCGCTCCCGACGTGGCCATGGCAAGGCCTCGGCTACTGGTGGCAGTTCGATGAAAAAGGCAGCGCGACCGACGGCCACCGCATCGACTTTGCCGAGCTGGCCACGTTTCTCGTCGAGCTGCAGCGACAGGCGACCGTGCACAAGCTCGACATCGTGCGCGTGATCATCACCCCCGAGTACGTGCCCATCCTTATCGCCGCGGGTGAAGGTCACCTCGGCGCGTTGGGTGACAAGCTCACGCGCAACCCGGTGTGGGTGCGCCACGACGAGCATGTCCACGTAGACTTCCGGCAGCGATAGAAGGAGAGCCGATGCTCGATCTGGACATGAAGACCGCCGAAGGCGCGTGCCACTGCGGCGCAGTTCGTTTTCGCGTTACGTTATCGGATGGATTGCGCACGGCGAGACGTTGCACGTGCTCGTACTGCCGGATGCGCGGCGCTGTCGCCGTGTCCGCCGAGCTCGATGGGGTCACGATGTTGGCGGGGGAAGAGGTGCTCGCGACGTATCAGTTCAACACCGGTGTCGCCAAGCACCACTTCTGCTCGAAGTGCGGCATCTACACGCACCACCAGCGTCGCTCGAACCCGAAGCAGTATGGCGTGAACGTCGCGTGTCTGGGCACCAGCCCGTTCGAGCTCGTGAGCGTCCCGGTGAACGACGGGGTCAATCACCCGTCAGATGGTCATTCGACGAGCGTGGTGGGCGTGCTGACGTTCACGTCTTCAACGGTATCTTCGGAGTCCACTTCGAGCTCACCCGAGAAAGCCTGATCGTCGGCGCCCGACGTCGGAATCGCGATGCCGCTGCGCGTGCACGCGGTCGCGGCCACGGCATCGTTGCCGCATTGCAACGCGTGCTCGGCGTAGGCGTATCGATAGCGACCGTCGTCGGTGAGTGTGAGCACCTCTTCCGACTCCCAGTCGCAGCCGTCCATGAAGTGGAAGCGTCGGTGCAGCCTGGCGCTCGCTTGGCCCGGCTCGACCCGCACCGCTTGCACGTCGAACGCGGAGTAGAAGATGCAATCGCCTCCGCTCGTGGACGTGATGTCCCCGAGCGCGAGCGTCTGCATCGGCGCAGCCTTCACCGAGACGGCGACCGGCACCGGCACCTCGATGTCCTCCATGGGCTCGCTCGGGGTGAGCGTGTATCCCACCCCGATGGCCAGTGCGGTGCTGAGCAACGTGGCGGAAAGAGTGGGGAGGCGGAACCAGAGCGCTGAGATGGGCAGCATGCAACCTCGTCTTCTTTCTTACGAGGTCGAGGAACCGAACCTTCCTAGTGCTTCTGCGGCCAGCGACGCTTCGCGAGGATCGACAGGCGACGATTCTCCGGCGCGAACGGATCCTTGGGGTTGAGCAGGTCGGTGTCGCCATAGGCCTGCAGCTGGACGATCTTGCCCTTGCTGAGGCCCATGCTCTCGAGCACGCCGCGCGCGGCGTCAGCGCGTTGATACGAGAGATCCCAGTTGCTCGCGGTCGAACCGTGCGCGAACGGGCGCGCATCGGTGTGACCGCCGACGACCACCGGGTTGGGCAGCTTGTTGAGGAGCAACGCTATGCGCTTCAGTGCTTTCACGAGCGCCGGCTTCAGTGCCGACGACGAGAGATCGAACAGCATGTCCTTGCCGCGGTCGACGACCTGGATCACCAGCCCCTCCGACGTCACTGCGACCTGCACTTCGTTCTTCAGCTCGGCGAGCTCGGGGTTCTCCTTCGCCAGCTTGGAGATCGTGTCGTTGATGGCTGCTGCTTGCATCTCGAGCTCGCGCTGCTCCGTCTGGACCTTGGCCGAATCGACACTGTTCGGCGCGATGTCCGGGCCGCCGTCCATGATCTTCGTCTTGTCGACGGCTTCACCCTTCTTGGTGCCGATGAGGGCGCCACCGGTCACGACACCCGGCGTGCGAAAGTACTGCGCGATCTCCGCGCGGGACTTGGCGTCGGCTTGCGTGAGGAGCCAGAGCACGATGAAGAGGGCCATCATCGCGGTGACGAAGTCGGCGTACGCCACCTTCCACGCACCACCGTGGTGGCCATGACCACCCTTCTTGATGATCTTCTTGATGATGATCGGTTGTTTCGCGTCGCCCGACATCAGCCGCTCTTCCCGGCAGCCTTGACCGCCTCGAGCGCCTTGTCGGTGTCAGCCGAGCTCGGACGTTCGTCGGAGAAGATCGCCTTGCGTGCGAACTCGACGGCAAGTGGGGGCGAGAACGTGCGCATGTACGCCAGAAGTCCGTCCCTGAAGCAGCGGAGGTACTTCGTCTCCGACTGACCTTGCATCTCCACGTTGGTCGCGAGCGGTTGTACGACACCGTAGCAGAGGAGGATTCCGAGGAAGGTACCGACGAGCGCCGCGGCGACGTGGTGACCGATTTCCTCCGGGCCGCCGTCGAGGTGACCCATGGTGATGACGATGCCAAGAACGGCGGCGACGATGCCGAGGCCGGGCAGTGCGTCGCCGGTGGCTTTCAGGAGGGCGATGGGTTGGTGCTCTTCCTCCTGCAGGACCTCGAGCTCTGCGTCGAGCAGCATCTCCATGTTGTCGACGGTGGTGCCGTTGACGACTTGAGCGAGCGCGTCCTTGAAGAAGTCGGTGGCGTGGTGGTTCGAGAGGAAGGTCGGATATTTCTTGAAGATGTCACTCGCTTCGAGCTTGGTCAGATGCGGCTCGAGCGCGATGACGCCGTTGCGCTTGGCGAAGTTGTACACCTCGAACTGGAGCTTCAACGCGTCGAGGAAGGCGGTGGGCGCGATGGCCGACCCCTTGAACGCCTTCTTGAACGTGGCGATGAGTCGAGTACGGGCCTTTCCCGGGGCCGCGATGATCAGCGTGCCGAGCGATGCACCTCCGATGACGAGCAGCTCGTACGGTTGCAGCAGGACGGGGAAGGGACCACCGGACAGTCCGAAGCCGAGGAGGACGGCTCCGAAGACCACCCCGAGACCAATGAGCGAGAACATGTCTCCGTGAATCGTTCGCTGTTGGCAAAACTTGAGGTCTATAGACCTTGCAACGTGAGTTCTTGGTCGAGCTGACGGATCAGCGACTCCACGTCGTGATCCTGATCGAGCTCTTCGTCGATCACCACCACGCCCGACTGACCGCGCGTGACCTGCGTGATGCCCGGGTGCGCGCGCTCGAGCTCCTCGACGACAGTGCGGTGCTTCTTCGCCGCGTGCAGCAAGCGAACGCTGCGCTCGGTGAGCTCGCGCAGCTGCAGGGCTTGGCGCAAGGTCTGGGCGACGTCGGCGGGCGCGCAGGGCTTGGTGAGGAAGCGGTAGATCTCACCGCCGTTGATGGCGCGGATCGCCGCATCGAGGCTGGCCTGACCGGTGAGGATGATGCGCACCGTGTCGGGGAAGCGCTGCCGCACGGCCGAGAGGAGCTCGGAGCCGCTCATGCCGGGCATCTGTTCGTCCGAGACCACCACGTGGACCTCGTTGTTCTCGAGAGTCTCGAGGGCCTCCTTCGCCGAGTTGGCGATGAGGATCCTGTAGGGCTCCTTGCGCAAGGAGTTGCGCATCGCCTCGATGAGGTGGGGCTCGTCGTCGACGAACAACACCGTGCTGCGCTCTTTCAGCTCTTGAGCTTCCATGACGGCCGATTCCTTTCTACAAAGCCCTACTGGTTGTCCTCGATCTTTCGTTCTTCCTGGTCCGCGATCGCCTGCAAACGTGGGACATCCGAAGTGAGACCGAGGCGATCGAGCAATGCTTCGTCGAGCGGCGCGGTCGGGCCGCGCTCTGCCTTGCTGATGGAACGCGTGTGCACCAGCGCATCCGCGATGTGCACCGCGAGCAGCACGGGCGAGACTTCGTCGCGCAGGTGGACGTTATGGTGATCGCCGACGGCGTCCACGATCGAAACGGGCAGGCCCCACGAGCCGAGCAGGTACGCCCCCAGCTCGGCGTGACCGATGCCGAAGCGCGTGCGCTCCGCGAATGCCTCTCCCGAGGCTGCCGCGGCGATCGCGGCCGCATATTGCTCCGGCAACGCGAAGGCGAGCACGAGCTTGCCGACATCGTGGAGCAGTGCTGCGGTGAAGGCGGTCTCGGCGTCCTTCGGGTCGCGTACGATGCGCTTTGCGATGCGTGCGACCAGCAGCGAGTGCTGCTGGGTCTCCGCAGTGGAGAAGCCGGCGACCGCTTGTTTCTCGACCTGATCGAACAGCTGGGCGGTGAGCGCGATGCCGCGCAGGAGCGAGATGCCGAGGAACGAGATCGCACGAGGCACGGAGCTGGTGCGCGATGGCAAGGAGAAGTACGCCGAGTTCACCAGCTGCAGCACGCGTGAGGCCATCGCCGGGTCTTGCTCGATGATCTTGCTGATGGAGTCGAGGTCCGCATTGGGATCGTTGCACAAACGCGTGAGCTCGCCGTACGACCGTGGCGGCGACGGCAGGCGATCGAGCCTGCCGACGAGCTCGCGCATCCGATCGTTCGCGAGAATCGCCTGCACCGCGCAGGTGCGGGCGATGACCGCCTTCAGCTCGTCCGCCTCGCACGGCTTGGCGAGCAGCTGGTGGGCGACCGGCAGCGCCCGAAGGAACGACTCCTGCTCGGAGTAGCCCGACAGCACGATGCGCGCCGCGCGGGGTTGTACGTCCCGCACGCGCTCGAGGAGCTCGGCGCCGTTCATCCCCGGCATCCGCATGTCCGAGATCACGACGTCGAAGGGGTGCTGCTCGACCTGGGCGAGGCCTGCGGCGCTGCCGACGGCGAACACCATGTCCCACTCGTGCCGCTGGCGGCGCAACAGGTTGCGCAGGCCATCGAGCACCGGCTCTTCGTCGTCGACGAACAGGATGCGATACTTCGGCGCCTCGGCCACGAGACCAGCGGCGTTCATCGAGGCGCTCATGCGGCCACGGCCGGCGCATCCGTGACGAGGAGCGGTAGCTTGATGAAGAATGTGGTGCCCTTGCCGAGCTCGGTCTCGAAGTCGAGCGAGCCGCCGTGCTTCTCGACCACGACGTTGCGGGCGATGGCGAGGCCTTGACCGCTGCCTTTGCCCACTTCCTTGGTCGTGAAGAACGGGTCGAAGATCTTGGGACGAATCGCCTCGGGGATGCCGCCGCCCGAATCGCGGATGGCGATGACCGCGTGTCCTTCCTGCAGACGCGTCGAGATCTTGATCGTGCCCTTCCTCTCGGTGCCCTTCACCATGTCGCCGATCGCGTGCGCGGCGTTCACCACAAGGTTGAGGAACACCTGGTTCAATAGATTCACGTGGCACACCACCGGCGGCAGTGGGCCGAGGTCGGTCTCCACGTCCGCAACGTACTTGTATTCGTTCTTGGCGATGATGAGCGTGGTCTCGAGCGCATGGTTGAGGTCGGCGTTCTGCTTCTCCCGCTGATCGGGGTGCGCGAACTCTTTCATCGAGCGCACGAGCCCCGCGACGCGCTGCAGTCCATCGATCGCTCGGGTAAAGGCCTTCGGCATGTTTTCTTCGAGGTACTCTAGGTCTGCTTCGCCTTCGGCCTTCACGACCTCGGCGACGACCTTCGACGTGAGCGTGTTGGTCTTCGCCGCGGCGCGCATCGCCTTGTAGCTGCCCACGAGCACGAGCAGGTCGTCGAGGCCGCCGCGCAAGAAGTGGATGCTGTCGCTGACGAACTGGATGGGGGTGTTGATCTCGTGCGCGATGCCGGACGCCAGGCGACCCACCGACTCGAGCTTCTGTGCTTGCTGCAGCTCGAGCTCGAGCGCCCGACGCTCGCTGATGTCGAAGTGGAAACCGCGCAGCCTACTGTCGCTCGACGCGTGCCCGTCGATGCACGTGCGCATCCATAAGTACGTGCCGTCCACCTTTTGCAAGCGATACTCGGACTCGATGTAGCGCTTCTCGCTGACCCCAACGAAGAACGCAGTGACCACGCGCTTCACGTCGTCCTTGTGGATGCGCGACTCGAAGAAGTTGGGCGCGAGGAGATACTCCGCCGGGCAACCGATGAGCGATGCGGCTTGCGGGCCCATGTAGGTGAAACCGAAGTTCTCGGTGTCGAGCTCCCACGGGATCGTGTGGGTGTTCTCGACGAGGATCCGATATTGCTCGCGGCTCGCTTCGAGCTGGCGGGTTCGCTCTTGGATCTTGCTCTCGATCTCGCCGTGCAGCTGATCCATCGCGACCTGGCGCGCGGCGAGCGTGCGAACTTCCTGCAGGGCACGCACCACGAGCAAGATGATCGTGGCGTCGTAGACGGCGAGCCAACCGGCGTGCTCCGCGAGGCGCCGCCAGGGGAACGGTCCCTCGGCGAGCAGGCCGCTGCTCACGTCGTTGCCGAGCAGCACGGACGATGCGAGAAGGATTGTGGGCCAATCCCGGTACATGCCCATGAGCGTGAACATCACGAACACGTGGTAGTAGGCCTCGGCGCGGCCGACGGTGAGGTGGATGAACAGCACCGACCACAGCGCCATCTGGACGCCGATGAGCCGACGGGTGAAGAGCTCGCCCGGGCGCGTGCGGGCCAGGAACAACACGGGGCCGACCAGCCCGAGACTGAGGCAGAGGACGGTGCCGAACGGGTGCATCCCGGCGCCGCCTGACGCAACGGAGGTTGGTTCGAAGGACGCCGCGATCAGCAGCGCGACGAAGAGGTGGATGCCGGAGACGATGGCGAAGAGGCCATCGGTCTGGCGCGCCACCTTCTTGAGGTGGGTGGCGAACGCCGAGGCTTCTCGTTGCTCGCGGGTCTCGACGGATGCGACCGTGCTGCTCATTGGGCGCGCTCCTTCGAGAAAGGGGTCGTGAGGCTCACGACCTTTGGTTCGGCCAGGTCTGCTTCGTCTGAAGGCGCAAGGATTAGGAAAAAGTGGTCAGCCGAAGCGACGGAGCTTTTCGACGAGCGTGGAGCGGTTCAGGCCGAGGATGGCGGCCGCTTCCGTGCGGTTGCCACCCGAGCGACGCAACGCCTCGTCGATCATCTTGCGCTCGAGCTGGTCGAGCGCGAGGCGAAGGTTGAGCGCTTCCGTTGCGCTGATGACCCCCGTCGACGAGGTGGCCGATGGCGCAGCGTCGTCGGTCAAGGTAGGGAGCGGACCCACCGGAGTCTGGATCCCGGGGCGACGACCGCCTCGTGGCGGGAGCCCGAGATCGATCGCCTCGATGCGATCCTCGGCGCACATCACGAGCGCTCGCTCGACTACGTTCGAGAGCTCGCGGATGTTGCCGCGCCAGCTATGCGCACGGAGCGCGGTTTGAGCAGCGGCGCTCAACGTCGGAACGCCGGAGCCGTGACGTTGTGCGCCGAGGCGAATGAAGTGCGTCGCGAGCGGGACTACATCGATGGGACGCTCGCGCAGCGCGGGCATCTGTAGGGTGAGCACGCTCAACCGATAGAAGAGGTCCTCACGGAACGTACCCGCGTCGACCATCTCTTCGAGGTTCTTGTTGGTGGCGGCGACCAGACGAATGTCGACCGTGGTCGGGCGATCCGCACCCACCGGAACCACCTCACGCTGTTGCAACACGCGGAGCAGCTTGGCTTGCGCAGCGAGCGGCATGTCGCCGATCTCGTCGAGGAACAGCGTGCCCCCGTTGGCGGCAGCGATGCGACCTTCGCGCGCGCCGACGGCGTTGGTGAATGCGCCCTTCGCGTGGCCGAAGAGCTCCGCCTCGACCAGCGTCTCCGGAATCGCCGCGCAGTTGATCGCGATGAACGCACCGGCGGCGCGCGGCGAGGCGCGGTGGATCGTGAGCGCCGCCTCTTCTTTGCCGGTGCCGCTCTCGCCCTTCAAGAGAACGGTGACGTTCCTCGACGCCGCTCGACGGATCGAGCGGAGGATCGCCAGGAACGACTCGTCCTCGCCGATGAGGCCGGCGGCGAACTTGTCGCGCCAAGCGTCGAGGCCGTCATCGACGACGACGCGGAGCTCGGGAGCACTTCGTACGGTGGACCGGCTATCCAAGTCCGCGTTCGTTTCCAAGGTCATCCGCTCTCCGAGGCTCATGCGCTCTGACGATGCACGCGGAAGGCCACATCGAGAAAATTTCGAATCGCTCGGTGCGGCACCACAGTTTCGTGGGCTTGCCATTCGTGTCTGGTCCCTTACGAATCTGACAAGGCTCAAGATCGTCAAACCCCCGACGATTCACTGTGCCGAGATTTGTCGATCGCGGAGTTTTTGACGATCGCCACTTATGCAAACACGTTGATAGGAGGATCTATCTCCGTCGGAATAGCGAAGGAGACGCACAGGTAGGTGCATCGAGGTTGCGAAGCGCGAGGGAGAGTTAATCGGGGGTGGCGTCGAGCGACGAACCGTCCGCGAGATCGCCGACACCGAGATCGATGGCGACCCCCTGGTCGACGACGCTCGCGTCTGCACCGCCGTCGGGTCCGGAGAGATCGGGCGGCACGACACAGGTGGCTTCGTCGCCACAGACGAGGCCGGAGGTGCAATCGCTGTTGCGCGTGCAAACGCTCGCATCGCACGCGACGAGCACAGAGGTGAACGCGAAGACCAGAGCGAACCCAAGGAGACTAGAGCGCATTGAAGTGGACTCCCGCGAGTACGTTCACCTGACCCGCAACACCGACGGGGGGAAGGTCGCTGCCTGCGAAGAACACCACGGCCTGGAGGTCGACGCACGGCCGAAAGCGATCCTTCTTTTCGACCTTGATGCAGTGGCCGCCTTCGAGCGTCGCGCCGAATAACGTGTAGGGAACCACCATGCCGACGAGCGAGGCACCGATGCGCATGCCGTGACGTGAGCCGAACGGCTTGATGCGACCGCCGAGCTGCAGACCGAGGCCGATGCGGCCGACGGTCTCTACGTAGAGGCCGCCGAAGAGGGAGACGTCCGGACCCTCGTGGAGGAGCACGTCGCCGGTGAGACCGAGCGTGATGGGCGCCATGCGCATGACCGTGTTGCCCGCGACACCGCCGAGGGCGAGTCCTCCGCCCAGGCGCAGGTCGACGCCGAATAGAGAGCCGCGCTCCGTCGCGCCCGCGGGGACGCCCACGAGTAGCGCGCAGAGGGTCACGAGGTGTCGAAGTCGCAGCACGGAGGGACCTACAGCAACTGTCGTTCCAACACGCCTGCGCTTTGCGTTCGAAGACTTGCGTCGAACGCGGCCGGGGTGTGTCGCCAAACCTGACGAGGAAGTGAGCGCTCAAGCGCTGCGGATTCTGGTCGACCCACAGCGTTGCAATGATCCATCTCACGCGCCTCAACCGTGCACCCCTCGTGATCAACGCCGACCTGATCGCTTTCATCGAGGCCAGCCCCGACACGCTTCTCACGTTGATCAATGGAGAGAAGGTGCACGTGCTCGAGACCGTCGACGATGTGGTGAAAGCCAGCGTGGCCTTCCAACGTCGGGTCCACACCTACAGTCAGGTCGGTTAACCATGGACCGCGCGTCCGTCTTCGGTCTCCTCATCGCGGTCCTTGCCATCGTCGGTGGCAACACGCTCGAGGGAGGACACATCTCGGCCATCCTGCAGCCCACCGCCGCGCTCATCGTGCTGGGTGGCACGCTCGGCGCGGTGACGCTGCAGTTCCCGAGCGCGGTGCTGTTCCAGGCGCTGCGCTCGATCCGCACCGTGTTCCAGCCGATGCAGCACGACCATGACGCGCTCATCGATCAGATCCTCGGGCTCGCTGCGAAGGCGCGGCGGGAGGGCATCATCGCCATCGAGCGCGATGCCGCCAACATCGAGGACGTGTTCCTGAAGCGCGCGGTCGAGCTCGCGGTCGACGGCACCGATGCGAAGACGCTGCGCGCCGCGCTCGAGGCCGAGCTGGTGCGGTTCGAAGAGGAAGGTGAGGCGCCCGCCAAGGTGCTCGAGTCTGCCGGTGGGTACGCGCCGACCGTGGGCATCCTCGGCGCCGTCCTGGGGCTCATCCACGTCATGGAGAACCTGTCGGATCCGTCGCGCCTCGGCAGCGGTATCGCCACCGCGTTCGTGGCGACGGTATACGGCGTCGGCAGCGCGAACCTCCTGCTGTTGCCCATGGCCGGCAAGCTGAAGGCACGTCACCGGCAAAGCGTCATCGGGATGGAGCTGGTGGTGGAGGGTGTCATCGCGCTCGCCGAGGGAGAGAACCCTCGCCTCATCGCGCGGCGCCTGCACGCGTACCAGAAGGACTCCATCGCGCACGTCGTCGCAGAAACACCTACGCGCTTGCGTGCGGCAGCCTAAGCAATGGCTCGTCGTCGGCGCGTTCCGGAACAGGCGAACCACGAGCGATGGTTGGTGTCCTATGCCGACTTCATCACCTTGTTGTTCGCGTTCTTCACCACGCTCTACGCCATCTCGACCGTCGATCAGAAGAAGGCCGACCGACTCGTGTCGTCGATGCGTGATGCTCTGGGCGCTACTGAGGTGAAGACGCAGCCCGTTGCGGCGCCGCCCCCTGGGTCATTGATAGACCCGGAAGGCGGCGGTCCCGTGCCCGAGCCGGCGACGCGCCTCGATCTGATACAGAAGGCCGCGACCGAAATCGCCGCCCTGCCGGAGCTGAACGGAAAGGTGAAGGTGCGACGCGAGCGGAGCGGGGTGGTCGTCAGCCTCAGCGAAGCGGGCTTCTTCGAGTCGGGCAAGGCCACGCTTCAGCCGGGCGCGCTCGCCGCGTTGCAGCTGTTCGCGCGACGGATCGCGGCGCAGCACGACGTGGAGGTGGTGGTGGAAGGCCACACCGACGACGTGCCCGTGAAGAACGAGCGCTTCAAGTCGAACTGGGAGCTCTCCACCGTGCGCGCCACGTTCGTCGTCTCCGTGTTCCTCGAGATCCCCGGCTTCGCCCCGAGCCGCATCGGCGCAGCCGGGTACGCCGAGAACCGACCCATCGCACCCAATGACACACCATCGGGGCGAGCGAAGAACCGTCGAGTTGATGTCGTTCTGAGGCCCGTCCTGGCAGATACGCCGTCAAGCTCCCCGACAGCCACGGCGTCCGCCTCGCCATCTATGCAACCTCGTTAGCACTCCGATCTGGTCCGCCGCTTGCTCTGCATCCGTGCATGAGCAATGACGCCGCTGCCACTCCTCCACCACCTCCTGCCGGCGGCGGCGGCGGTGCTGCCGCCAAGATCCCCCTGGTGCTCGGCGTGCTGAACATGGCGCTGAGCGGCTTCCTCGTGTTCACCGCGATGAAAGCGCCGAAGGCCATCACCGTGGTTGCCGAGGCCGAGGGCGGTGGTGGCGAGCATGGCGACAAGGGCGGCGACAAAGAAGGCGCCGGCCCGGTGGTCGCGTTCGATCCGTTCGTCATCAACCTCAACGAGCCGGGCTCGAACCGCTACCTCAAGACCAGCCTCGAACTCGAGGTCCTCGACAAGAAGTCGGAAGAGATGGTCACCGAGAAGAAGCGCGTCGTGCGCGACGAGCTCCTCCGCTACCTCTCTAGCCTGGGCGTCGCCGACACCCTGGGCGAGGAGAACAAGACCAAGATCAAGACCGCGCTCCTCGCGCGCGCCGACCACGCTGTCGGGGGCAAGGGCAAGGTCCGCAACGTCTTCCTCACCGAATTCGTCGTGCAGTAACCATGTCGTCCTCTGTCCTCGATGAAGAAGAGCTGGCCGCCGTGCGCGGGCAGATGGCCGGTGCCGCGCGCACGCGGTCGGCAGCGCCGGCCGATGCCAAGGCCGTCGCGCTCATCGCGGACGATCGCGCTGCCGAGCGCGCGCGCCCGATCGGTCAGCAGCTCGCGCGCCGTATCTTTCAGAGTGTACAGGTGCGCCTCCGTCGCTGGGCGAACCTCAGTCTCGAAGCACGCCAGCTCGAGGCGCCCATCGTCGATGCCGACAGCTTGCGCGACAACCTGCGCGACGGTTGGACGCAGATCATGGAGGTCGAGGCGCCGCACCGGGGCGTCCTCTTGTTCTCCGTCGGTGGTCCGTTGCTCTCGGTGCTGGCGATGCGCCTCCTCGGTGCGAACGGGATCAGCGCAGGTCAAACCGCGCCAGCCGAGGGCGAAGAAGCGCCGAAGCGCACCACCACGCTGGCCACGCGTCGCCTGTTCGCGCCAATGGGTGAGCGCCTACGCGCTGCGGTGTGCGAGGTCCTCTCCGAGGAGCACGGCTACACCGTCCGAACGCTGGCGGATCCGATCCGCGCGGAGCACGCCCGTCGCGAGCTCGCGAGTGGCGACGTGGTCGCGGTCACCGTCGCTGTCGGTGGTGATGCCGAAGGCTGGCTGCGCCTCATCGGTCGCCCCGAGCTGTTGGTTCCGCCGTCGACGCCGCTCGCCGCGATACCAGCGCCACTCGACGCCATTCGTCGCGTGCTCGGCGAAGTACCGGTCGATGTGCGCGTCGACCTCGGCACCATCTCGCTTTCCATGAGCGAGCTCGCCCGCTTGAAGCTCGGGGCCATGCTGCCGCTCGAGCAGAGCCCCGAAGGTCTGATCGGCGTCTTCGTCGGCGGCACGCTCTGCGCGATGGGCCGCCCGCTCGTGAGTGGCGGCTCCATGGCTGTCGAGCTCGCGGACCCCGCAGCACATGAACAGAACACCAAGGAGACCTCGCATGGCTGATGAGATCACGTCCGCGCCGGAAGGCGCGTCGATGGAAGTGCTGCTGGGCGAAGTGCCGCTCGCGCTCACCGTCGAGCTCGGTCGCGTCACCATGACCTTGCGCGAAGTCGCTGGTCGCCTCGGACCGGGCTCGGTGCTCACGCTGAGCAAGCTCACCGGCGAGCCACTCGACATCCGCGTGAACGACCGCTTGGTGGCCCGCGGCGAAGCCGTCGCCATCGGCGATCGCTACGGCGTTCGCATCATCGAGATCGTGCAGCCCCGGGGAGGTCGCCCGTGAAGTCGTTCGCTGCGTTCATCACGCCGATGCTCCTGGCCGCCACGGTGGCGAAGGCGTCGCCGACGGTCTCCGGTGACGACCGTCGCGTCGTCGTCGAGGTCGCGCATGCCGAATGGACGGGGGCTCCAGCGCGCGCCATCGGCGACGCGGTCGAGATCTCGCTGGCTGCTGGGGCCGAGTCGACCCGTGTCGACTTCGACGACCGCACCGTGAAGCGTGTCAGCGTCGGCAACGGCGAGCAGCCGTCGCTGTTCATCCGGCTGCATCACAGCAAGGGCTCGACCGAGCGTACCGCCAAGCAGCTCAAGATCGAGAAGACCGCGACAGGGCTCCGCGTGATCTTCCCGCGTGAGCCGGTGAAACCCGAGACGGCGGAATCGGTGAGGCCCGTCGCTAAGCCCGAAGCCAAAATCGAAGCAAAGCCCGAAGCCAAACCCGAAGCCAAACCAGAAGCCAACGTCGAAGCGAAGCCCGAGCCAACGGTCACCACCGTCGTCGCGGGGCTCTCCGCCACGCCATCGCGCGCGGAGTCGCGGCGCAAGATCCCGATGGCCAGCACGAACGAGACGAGCTACGCGTCCACGTCGCCGAGTGGCGCGCGCGTGTGGTCCACGCTGTTGCTCATCTGTCTCGCCGCAGCCGGTGGCCTCACGATGTTGTTCCGTCGAAAGAACCGCTCCGGCGTGCGTGACGAAGTATTCCGCGTTCTCGGTGCGCACAGCCTCGGCGGCAAGAGCAAGCTGGTGCTGGTCGACGTGCAAGACCGCAAGTTCCTCCTCTCAGTCGACGACAAGTCCACCACCGTGGTCGGTAGCTGGACCGGCGACAGCAAGCCGGCGAACGACAACGAAGCCGCCTCGGCCCACCTCGGCTCGATGCTGTTCGACGAGAGTGACGACCCGCAAGGTGACGAGCGCCCGCTGTACACGCGGCCTGCCTTCGACGAAGACGCTCCGGCTCGCCCGCGTCAGCAGGCGCTCAGCGGCTCGAGCAGCCCGGCCGTCGCCGGCCTCATGAAGCTGCGCGAGCGCCACGCCCTCAACGAAGAAGTCCAGAGCGGTGACCCCGTCGCCGACGACGAGTGGGCCGGCATGCTGCTTCGCGCCACCAACAGGAGCGCGCGCTCGTGATCGCGATTCCCGTTGCGCTGGTCGCCTCGCCGGTGGCCGCAGCGGCAGGCCCCGCAGCGGCGGCGCTGTCCTCGGGACCCACCAGCGCGGTCCAGCTCGCGGTCGTGCTCTCGCTCGTGAGCCTGATCCCGGCCATCGTCTTGTCCTGCACCTGCTTCGCGCGGTTCATCGTCGTGTTCTCCATGTTGAAGACGGGCATGGGAACGCCTGGCGTGCCGCCCAACCAGGTCTTGGTGGGCCTCGCCATCTTCATGACGTTCTTCGTGATGCGTCCCGTTGCCGAGCAGGTGTACGAGAGCGCCGCGCAACCGTACTTCGCCGGCAAGCTCGACGAGGCGGGCGCGCTCGAGGCGGCGACGCCGCCGATCCGCAAGTTCCTCGTCAGTCACACGCGTCAGCAGGACGCGGCGTTGTTCTACGAGGTCTCGCGCATGTCACGCCCCGAAACCGCCAACGACGTTCCCCTCTCCATCGCGGTGCCGTCGTTCATGTTGTCCGAGCTTCGTCTCGCGCTCGAGCTGGGTCTCATGGTGCTCTTGCCGTTCCTCGTCATCGACCTCGTGGTCGCGACGGTCCTGTCGGCGATGGGCATGGTCATGTTGCCGCCCACCGTCATCTCCGTCCCACTCAAGCTGCTCATCTTCGTGTCCATCGACGGCTGGAACCTGGTGGTCGGTTCCCTCCTGCGCGGGATGATGTCGTGACCGAATCCCAGCTGCTCGATCTCTGGAGACACTCGCTCGAGACCGTCGTCATGGTCGCGGGTCCGTGCCTCCTCACCGCGCTCACCGTCGGCCTCACTGTCGCGGTCTTCCAAGCCGCGACGCAGCTACAAGAGGCCGTGCTCTCGTTCGCGCCCAAGCTGGTGGCGCTCGGCGTCATCCTCGCGCTGGGAGGTCCGTGGCTGCTGCACCGCCTCGGCGAGAATGCGCGCACCAGCTTCACGGCCATCGAAGAGCTCTCTCGGGCGCATCGCTGACCCGTGAGCGATGCGACCAACCTCGGACAGCTTATCGATCTCCCGACGTTCCTCGCGGTGTTCGTGCGCACGTCCACCTGGGCTGCGCTGTGTCCCTTCATTGGCGACAAGGGCATCCCCGGAAAGCTGCGCATGGCAGCGTGCGTGCTGTTCGCCGTCGCGCTGCACGGCATCCGACCCCACGTCGCATGGGAAGATCTGTTCCTCACCATCCCGGGTGATGTCGCAGTCGGCGTGGTGTGTGGCTTCTCCGTCCGGCTGGTCATTTCCGGTGCCGAAGCTGCGGGCCAGCTCATCGGTAGCTACCTCGAGCTCGGCTTCGCCAGCAACTTCGACCCGCTCATGAAGGAAGAATCGTTGCCGACCCGACGCATTGCCTACGCGCTCGCGGGCCTTGCCTTCCTCGGCGTCGGTGGCCTCGAGTCGTCGGTGCGCATGCTGTCGGCACCCGGCCTGACGTCTCCCAGCCCGGCCACCATCCTCCACGAGTCGGTGCGGCTGCTCGGTCAATCCTGCGGCTACGCGATCGCGCTCGCGGGTCCGGTTCTGTGCGCCGCCGTCATCGCAAACCTCGCGATGGGTCTCGCGTCCCGCGCTGCACCTGCGCTCAACGCGTTCTCGGTGGTCCTGTCGTGCGTACTCGTCCTCGGTGGGATGGCCGCCATCTCGACCTCACCCATGTTCATCCACGGCATCGTCACGATCGCGCGCAACGCAATCGAAGCCCCACTCGCGTTCTTCTAAGTCTCTCCGGTCGGACATCGATCAGCGCGGTCTGAAAAGGCCGCGACGAAGCGCGCCGAGGTGCTCGTCGAGAGGACGTCGTCTGGCTCCTGATCCGACTCGGCCTGCGATTCGATCGGCTCCCGGACAAACGCTACACAATGGAATGGGACGGCACCGTCCGGTCGACCTGAACCCCTGGCGCTGGCATCTGCACGGAAGTTCGAGGAACGCACCCAGCTACCGCAAAACAAGAAAAGGGGCGTACCTCGTGAGAGATACCCGCCTTGGTTAGTAGCGGGGGTGGGGGCGCGAGCGTTCCATCAGCAACGACGCTGGTCCCGTTCGAGGCCTGGCCGCAGCCGTCGCTCCTCACGCACATGCTCTTGACAGCATATGCTGTAGAAAGCATCCTCTCTTGGTGACCCGAATCGTCACCACGGATGAGTTTGCGGCCTGGTTCGCTGGGCTATCGGGCGCCGAGCACAACGCTGTGGCCCGTCTTGTCGGCCTTCTCGAAGCGGAAGGCGTCAACCTCGGCTTCCCCTATTCGAGCGCTATCAAGGGGAGCAAGCACGCGATGCGGGAGCTGCGGAAGAAGGGACAGCCGCTCCGGCTCATCTACACCTTCGACCCGCGACGCCAGGCGGTGATGCTCATCGGCGGCGACAAAACCGGAGACGACCGTTTCTACAAGGTCATGGTGCCCCGGGCCGAGAAGTTATGGACGCGGTACCTCGCCGAACTCGCGGCGGGCCTGCACGAGGAGGACTAGAGATGCCCAGCGCGGCGAAGAAGATGAAGCTCCACAAGTGGACCGACGTGCGTGACCGTCACCTCACGGCGACGCAGCGCGAGGCCACGCGGAAGTGGGTCGAGGCCGAGATTCTCGAGTTGAACCTTCGTGCCCTACGCGAGCTGACGGGCAAGACGCAGGCGCAAATCGCCAAGCTCACGAAGATGACGCAGTCCGAGGTCTCCCGAGCCGAGCACCGCGACGACCACCTCGTGTCCAGCCTGCGCGCGCTCGTCAAGGCGCTGGGCGGCGAACTCGAAGTACGCGCAGTTTTCGACGACCGCACTGTGAAGCTGCACGGGGTGTAGCCCCACCACGGAAGGGGCGACAAGGGGCCTCCTCAGTCGAGCATCGAGGAGATGTCGTTGATGGAAAGACGTACGCGGGCCCGTAGCGTCCCCGAGAGAGGGATGGCTGCGAATGTTCGACCGGTAGGGATGCAGTTAGCGCGGCGGGAGAGCGGAAGTTCGGGGCGTCTCGGTGTAAAGGCGGTTAGCGGCCGCGATACAGGAGGTGGATTATGCGTTCGGTTGTCGAGCCCGGTGTCCGCGCATCTGCCTCGGCGACGACGTCGAAGCCCGCGCTGGCGGCCTTTTCACGAAACTGCGACAGGGCGTGTTCGATGAGGGCTTCGCCATGGACCGCGCCGGTCCTCACTTGCTCGGGGGCCGCCTCGAACTCGGGCTTGAGCCACACCACCCCGTGCGCGTTCTTGACCAACCGGAACGCGAGCGCGCGCAGTGACGTGCGCGCGGATACGAAGCGCAGGTCGACGGTGAAGAACGCGAACGGGCCTGGCAGCGCGGTGGCGGGGACGTTCTTCAGCTGGGCCTTCTCGAAGAGCGTGACACGCGGATCGGCCTTCAGCTGCGGGGACAGCGGCGTGGGGCCCACCGACAGCGACGCCAGCTCGGCAGCGCCCAGCTCCAGCAGCACCGCTGCGTAGCCCGGCGTCGACGCCGTGACGTCGATGACGCGCTGTCCGCGGATCGCGCCGGTCAGCTTGAGCTGCATGAGCGCGACGCCGAGCTTGTCGTGGGTCCGGCTGACGGGAGACTGGGGGCGATTCACACCACTACGATATCACTTGGGGGGGGTGGATGAACCCGGCCCCAATGGCGGAGCGGTCAGCGCGTGAATGGATGAAGCGCTTCACACCGCGCGCCATGAACGCCGGCGCTCCGTCGTCAAGATCACCGGGTCGGACCAGCGGCTTCGATCCAAGTCTTCGATCAGACGGGCCCGTCATCTGGCCCTACGTGTGCAGCTAGCAACACCCAGTGTCGGATCAGGACCAGCGCACACTTCCCCCCACACCGAAGCGGATCCAGGATTTCCGCAAGCGTGGTGAGGTCGCGCGGTCGCGTGATCTGACGACGGTCGGCACCATCGCGGGCGCGGTGATCGTGGGTGGCATGTTCATGCCGAGCACCTCGCGTGCGCTGCTCGATCTCCTCCGCGGTTCCCTCCGCCACGTCGGTGACGGCACGCCGCTCGTCGCGCACGCGGCGGCCGCGCTCGAGGTCCTGATCCGCATCGTGGCGCCGCCCACGCTCGGCGCGATCGCCGGTTGCATCCTCGCGGGCTTCGCACAGCTTGGTGCACCGCCGGTGTTGATGTTCCCCAAGCTCGACTTCAGCCGCATCTTCGGCTTCGGTCAGCTGGTCAACATCTTCAATCCGAAAGCAGCGGCCGGTCGCGCGCTGCTCTCCATGGCCAAGGTCGCGGCCGTGGTGCTCGCGGCCGGCCTCAGCCTCTCGGCCGCTGCGGTGGTGCTCGGCTCACGCTTCTCGGGGCCGTCGGCCACGGCCTCCATTTTGGCGTCGTTGGTGAGTCGTGTGGTCTGGTTCTCGGGTGGCGCGTTGGCGGTACTGGCGGCGGTCGATTTCGTGGTGCAGAAGCGTGGGCTCATGAAGAAGATGCGGATGACGCCCGAGGAGTACAAACGGGAGCACCGTGATCAAGAAGGCGACCCGCAGATCCGCCAGCGTCGGCGCCGGCGCATGCGCGAGCTCGCGCGTCGTCGCTTGAAGCAGGCCGTGATCAGCGCCGACGTGGTGCTCGTAAACCCAACTGAGTACGCCGTCGCGCTACGCTACAAATCGGGAGAAGATCGCGCGCCGCGCGTGGTTGCGAAGGGCCGTGGCCCAGTCGCCGAGAAGATCCGCGAGATGGCGCGCGCCGCAGGCGTGCCCATCGTGGCGCAGCCGCCACTCACCCGCCTCATTCACAAGCTGTGCGCAGAGGGCAAAGAGATCCCCGCGCAGGTGTACCAGGCGGTGGCCGAGGTGCTCGCCTACATCTACAAGTTGAAGAAGCGTTAGTCAGCGACGCAGCATGGATCGCTTCAGCGGTGGCGGCGAGATGCGGCGCGCCTCGATGATGTCGGCTTCCGAGAGCTCGATGGTCGGATTGCGAGGCTTGGCACCGCGCGGGTTCGACTTGAACCGGGGCTCGAGCGTTGCTCAGCCGCGAGCAAGACGAGGAGAGGCAGGAACCGCGAGATGCGGCACACCCCAGCCCAGTCGCCAGCGACGTCGACCCACGTGTGGGCCATCGTGCTAAAACCGCGCCCGCTGCAGTGATCAACGACACCCTCTCGTCGCTGTACGACAAGAGCCGGCGCAACTCGGTCGACTTTCTGCGCTATGCGCTCGCGGCGATGGTGGTGCTCTCCCATTCGTTTCGCCTGGGCGGCTTCGGTGCGGAGCCACTCTCGGCATCTTCGGGAGAGACCCTCGGCACACTGGCCGTTCACTGCTTCTTCGTGCTGAGCGGCTTTCTCATCGCGCGCTCGTACGCCACCAGCGAGTCGTTGCTCCGGTTCGTGTGGCAGCGTGCGCTGCGCATCTTTCCGGCGTACTGGGTCTGCCTGGTCGTCATCGCAGTGGGCTTCGGGCCTCTGCTGAAGTGGCTCACGGTCCAACCGCACGCGATCGGCGGCTACTGGTGGTCGTTGCCGTCGCCGTTTGGCTACATCGCGAACAATTTCTTTTTGCGCGTGAACCAACCCGGAATCGACGGCGTGCTTCGCGGTACCCCGTTGCCGACGCACCTCGATGGCGCGCTGTGGAGCCTCGAGCACGAGTTTCGCTGTTACCTCGCCATTGCTGCGCTCGGAGTCCTCGGACTGTTTACCGTGCGGCGACGGCTCGGGCTCGCCGTGGTGATGGCAGTCTTCGCCGCGCTCTACGTGGGCCTGAACGTACCCGGCCTCCTCGAGCGAGCTGCGCTCTACTACAACAACGCGATCACCATTCGGCTCGCGCTCTGGTTCAGCGCGGGAACGGCGTTCTACGTGATCTCGGACCGCGTCCCGATACGGTGGTGGATGTTCCTGCCGGCGCTGGTCCTCACCGTGGCGTCACTCGCGACGAAGCACCAGCTGCTCGTGGGGCCTTTCGCGCTTTCGTACGTCCTCTTCTATCTGGCGCTTCGGTTGCCGCTCACCTGGTGGGACAAGCGCGGCGACTTTTCCTACGGCCTCTACATCTACGCATTTCCGGTGCAGCAGCTGCTCGCGACGATCGCCTGGCGCAAGAACGTGTGCCTGTACTTCGCCGCAGCGATGTTGGGCAGTACATCGCTCGCGGTGCTCAGCTGGTACTGCATCGAGAAGCCGTTCCTACGGTTGCGACATCTCGGTGCAAAACGTGATGTTCGCGACGGTAGACCTGTGTAGGCGCGAGTAGGGTGCGCACCCCATCAAGTCGTGCTGCGCTCGGTCGATTTACCGCCATGAAGCCCACGGGTGATGCCGTCAAGAACGGCGGCACTTCGTCGGTGCGCTGAGCGGATCGCAGCGCAAGTCCGCGATTGGCAAGTCTGCAAGCCCTGGCCTTGGGCGTGCAGTGTTCCCGAGGTGTGGCGGCCTCCAACAACAAGAACTCCATCCTGGCAGTCGTCGGCGCGCCGGCGGCGATGGTGGCGATCCTGGCGCTGGCCGTGGTGCCGGTGCCGGCCATCCTGCTCGACCTGCTCCTCGCGGTCAGCCTGTGCCTGACCGTGACGGTGTTCATCGTGGCGCTGCAAGTGGAGCGCGCCGTCGAGTTCTCGGTGTTCCCCTCGATGCTGCTGCTGATCACGCTCTTGCGTCTCGGCCTCAACATCGCCTCCACCCGACGGATCTTGCTTCATGGTGGTGAGGGCCTCGACGCCGCTGGCGGCATCATCCACGCCTTCGGTGAGTTCGCCGTCGGTGGCAACATCGTGGTCGGTGCCGTGGTCTTCATCATCCTCGTCCTCGTCAACTTCATCGTCATCACGAAGGGCGCCGACCGCATCTCCGAGGTCGCTGCTCGCTTCACCTTGGACTCGATGCCAGGCAAGCAGATGGCGATCGACGCCGATCTCGGCGCCGGCCTCATCAACGAGACGCAGGCACGCCAGCGCCGCGAAGCCGTCGCGCACGAAGCTGACTTCCACGGCGCCATGGACGGCGCGTCGAAGTTCGTGCGCGGTGACGCCGTCGCGGGCCTCGTCATCACCGCCATCAACATCGTCGCCGGTCTCGTGGTCGGTCTCGCGCAAGAGGGCATGTCGTTCGCCGACGCGCTGAAGACGTACACCACCCTGTCCATCGGTGACGGCCTCGTCTCGCAAATCCCGGCGCTGATGGTGTCCACCGGCGCCGCGCTCCTCACCACGCGCGGCTCCACCCCCGGCTCGCTCGGCGATGCGCTCGGTGCGCAGCTGCTCGGCTCGTCACGCGCGCCGATGGCCGGCGCGGCGGTGCTCGCCATCCTGGGCCTCTTGCCCGGGATGCCGCACATCTTGATGTTCGCGCTCGCCGGCGGGGTGTTCGCGCTCGGTCGTCGCGCCGGCAAGAACGCAGCCGCCGCTTCTTCGACGACGGCGGTCACCGCACCGGGCAAAGCACCCGGTGCCGACGGTCCTCGCGCTCCCGACGCTGCTGGCCAGAAGGCCGACATCGAGGCCGCGCTCCCGCTCGAGCTACTCGCGCTCGAGGTGGGCCTCGATCTTCTTCCGCTCGTCGACCAATCGCGCAATGGCGAGCTGCTCGGTCGCATCGCGCAGCTGCGCAAGCACCTCGCCCTCGAGCTCGGCATCATCGTGCCGCCGGTCCACGTGCGCGACGATCTGCGGCTCCGCGCCGGATCCTACCGCGTGGTGCTGAACGGCATCCCGATCGGGCAGGGCGAGATCCGCGGCGGTCGTCTCCTCGCCATCCTCCCCGCCGGTCGCCAGGCCGTCGGCGTTCCGGGCGAAGAAGTCCGCGAGCCCACGTTCGGCCTGCCCGCGCGCTGGATTGGCCCCGCCGAGCGCGGCATGGCGGAGTCGGCGGGTTGCACCATCGTCGACCCGGCCACTGTCGTCGCGACGCACCTCACCGAGGTCATTCGTCGCAACGCCGCCGACCTGCTCGGTCGCAAGGAAGCGCAGGAGCTGCTCGACCTCGCCGGCAAGACGAACGGCAAGGTGGTGGAGGAGCTCATCCCGCACCTCATGCCGTTCGGCGAGGTCATCAAGGTGCTGCGCTCTCTGCTCACGGAAGGCGTCTCCATCCGCGACCTGCGCACCATCCTCGAGACGCTCGCCGACCACGCCAGCACGGTGAAGGACTCGGGCGACCTCGTAGAGCTCGTGCGTCAGCGACTCGCGCGTCGAATCACGCGCCAACATGCAGGCGACAACGGCGAGCTGCGCGCGCTGGTGCTCGATCCGCGCGCCGAGGAGATGTTCCGCCAGGGTGGCCGTGGTGGCGACCCGAGTGCGTTGTCGCGCATCACCACGGCCCTCGAAGCTGCGGCGCAAAAGGCGCTTGCAGAAGACGAGGATCCGCTGCTGGTGGTCGCGCCCGACGTGCGCCGGGCCGTTGCTGCGGTGGCGCAACGTTATGCGCCGCAGCTGCGAGTGCTGAGCTACCGCGAGATCGATCCCACCGTTCCGTTCGTGACGCGAGGCGTGGTCGGCCATGACGCCCGTCCCACCCCGCCGAATCAGTTCAAGGAGGCTTCGCGATGAGGACCCGCAAGTTCGTGGCTTCGAACATGAAGGCTGCGCTCGAAGAGATCAAACGAGAGCTCGGCGCCGAAGCCATGATCATCGCCACCCGCCCCGTGCGTCGCGGCCTCCTGGGGGACGGCGTAGAGGTCACTGCCGCCGTCGACGAGGACGCCGAGCACGCCGATGGTCCGACCGAGACCGGCGATTCCAATGGCAACGGCTACGCGAGCAACAACGCCAATGCGCAGGCGGGCTCGCTCACCGATCGCGACCTCGAGCGCATCCTCCAGCCGCTTCGCGACGAGATGCGCAACATGCACTCGCGCATGCGTCCTTCGTCGCGCAGCGCCGAGACCGACGCGCTCGACTCGTTGCGTCGCGAGCTCGGCGCGTTGAAGCAGTCCATCGCCCGCGTGCGCATCCAGTCGAACGGCAATGTCGATACGCTCGAGCACGTCGCCGACAGCGGAGAGCTCCTCGCAGGGCAGTTGGGCTCACGCGTCGCGCTCGTCGGCCCCACCGGCGTCGGCAAGACCACCACCATCGCCAAGCTCGCCGCTCGCGCTGCGCTCGTCGACGGTCTCAAGGTGGGTATCGTCACGATGGATACCTTCCGCATCGGCGCCGAAGAGCAGATCCGCGCATACGCCGACCTCATCGGCGTGCCATTGGTGCGCTGCGCCGAGCCAGCGCGCCTCGGCGACGCCATCCTACGCCTCGGCAAGTGCGACCGCGTGTTCATCGACACGCCGGGCTACGGACCGAGCGAAGCCGCTGCGCTCGCGACGCTCGGCAATGCGCTCCTCGAGATCCCGGGCATCGACATCCACCTGGTCGTCGCGGCGGCCTCGTCGGCCGACGACCTCGATCGCGCGGCTGCGCGCTACCGCGTCACCGGGCCGACCCGAATGCTCTTCACCAAGGTCGACGAGGCGCACCACACCGAGGAGCTCGTGCGCGCACCGATCCGCCTGTCGCTGCCCGTTCGCTTCGTGGCAACGGGACAACGGGTTCCCGAAGACCTCGAGGAGGTTTCGCGCGAGCGCTTGCTCCGTCTCGCCGAGACGGGCCTCGAGCTTGCAACCGAGGCTGCGTAACGTGAGCCGAGACCAAGCAGAGACGCTGCGCCGTTTGACCGGGACTTCAACGATTACCACGCGCAAACGCCGTCGCGTGATCGCGGTGACCGGCGGGAAGGGGGGCGTCGGAAAAAGCAGCATCGCCGTCAATCTCGCCGCCAGCTACGCGCGCCGCGGCGACAGGACGCTCCTCGTCGATGGAGACCTCGGCATGGCCGACCTCAACCTCCTTCTCGGCGTCGCACCCCGTCACACCGTGTCTGACCTCATCTCTGGCACCGCGGTCGACGAGATCCTGGTGCAGGCGCATGGCCTGACGCTCCTGCCCGCGCTCAACGGCTCGGCCGCGATGGCGCAGCTCGACGACGCGGGCCGCACGCTGCTGCTCGAAGCGGTGGACCAGATCAGCGAGCGCTTCGACGCCATCGTCATCGATACCGCAGCCGGCATCGCCAAGAACGTGACGGATCTCGTCACGGCCGCGGACGACGTAGTGGTGGTGGTGACGCCCGAGCCCACCTCTATCGCCGATGCTTACGGCTGCCTCAAGGTGCTGTCCACTCGTATGCAGGTGCGGAAAGCCTACGTAGTCACGAACGCGGTGCGCTCGGCAGCCGAGGCGGAGGACACGCTAGGTCGCTTGGCCGCGCTGGTTGCCCGATTCCTGGATCTCGAGTTGGTGCCGCTCCCGGCCGTGCCGTACGACCGCGGCATGTCCGAAGCCGCGGCTGAAGGAATCCCATGCGTGCTGCGAAATCCAGAGTCGCCCTCCAGCCGAGCGCTGCGCCAAGTGGTCGAACAGCTGGAAGCGCTCTCCATCACCGAGGAACAGTCGATGAAAGCCCCCCTGTCCAGTCTGTCGCCGGCTCCGGGGCTCGCGCGATGAAGGCCTATGCACAGGCGCAAAAGGCGCCGCAGCACGAGCGCGACGCGCTCATTGCCGAGCACATCGGCATGGCGCAACGCATCGCTCGCAAGATCGGTCGTCGCACCCCCGACTGGATCAGCGACGATGACCTCATCGGGGCTGCGCTCATCGGTCTGTCGGAGGCCGCCGATCGCTTCGACTCCACGCGCGGCGAGCCGTTCGTGGCCTTCGCCGAGACCCGCATCCGCGGCGCCGTGCTCGACGAGCTCCGTCGTGGCGATCTGATGTCGCGCCGCGCTCGCAGCGCCGCGCGCCAGGTCGGCAAGACCATCCGGGCGCTCGAGCATCAGCTCAGCCGCTCTCCGGAGGATCACGAGATCGCCGCGGCGCTCGGAGTCCCTCTCGAGCAGTACCGCGCCGAGCTCGAGATGCTCACGCACGTCACCGTCGTCGACATCGAGCCGCACGCAGCGACGCTCGGTGGCGCCCCCTCCGACAGCCCCGCCGGCATCGCCGAGCATCGCCAGCTCACCGAGCGCCTCATGGAGGGCCTCGGCAGGATCCCCGAGCGCGACGCACAGATCCTCCAGCTCTACTACACAGAAGACCTCAGCTACGCCGAGATCGGCGAGGTGCTGAAGGTCTCGGAGTCCCGTGTGTGCCAGTTGCACGCCCGCGCCATCGTGCGCCTTCGCACCGAGCTCGGCAGCGGGATGGACGATCCCGATGGCGAAGGAAGGCACGAATAATGTCGTCGGGCATCTACACGGCGATGGCGGGTGCGGTCGCGCAGACGCAAGCACTCGACACCGTCAGCAACAACATCGCCAACGTCAGCACGACGGGCTTCCGCGCCGAGCGCATCCGCTTCGGTGAGGCGCTGACGCGGGCGAAGGGCAAGAGCATCGCCTACGTGCAAGCCAAGGGTGGCGCGACCGACACGCGCCCGGGGCTGCGCACCGAGACCGGCAACGCGCTCGATGTGGCGATCAGTGGCGACGGATATTTCGCAGTGCAGACGCCGCGCGGTGAGCGCGTCACGCGCGCCGGCGACTTCCAGCTCGACGAGGGCGGTCAGCTCGTCACCAGCGACGGCTACCCGGTGCTGAGTGCCGACGCCAAGCCCATCATTGTGGGCAAAGACGGCAAGGACATGAAGGACATCAGCATCCGCGCCGACGGAACGGTGAGCGCGGGCAGCCGCACGATCGGGACGATCGACGTCCGCAACTACAACGCGACGGACCTCACGCGCGAAGGCAACAGCCTCTACATCCCGAATGCGAAGCCCATCGCGGGCGCACGCTCCGAGCTCGCGATCGGCGAGCTCGAGCAGGGCAACTTCAACGTGGTCACCGGCATGGTCGACCTCATCCGCATCTCGCGGAACTACGAGTCGCTGCACCGAATGCTCGAGACGTATCGCGAGATGGACGATCGCATCGCGAAGCTGAACCCGTAACCACTCCGACCTTCTAACCAAGGGGCCGAACCATGTTGAGAGCACTCTCCACCGCAGCCACCGGCATGAACGCGCAGCAGACCAAGCTCGACGTCACTGCCAACAACATCGCCAACGTCTCGACGGTGGGCTTCAAGAAGTCCCGCGCCGAGTTCCAGGACCTCATGTACCAGCAGTCGCGCGCGCCGGGCGCCGCGACCAGCAGCACCAGCAAGGCGCCGGTCGGCCTCGAGGTGGGTCTAGGCGTGCGCACCGCCGACACGCACCGCATGCACTCGGAGGGCGATCTGCAGCAGACCAGCAACCCGCTCGACGTCGCGATCCAGGGCGCGGGCTTCTTCCCCATCAAGATGCCGTCGGGTGACCTCGCGTTCACCCGCGCCGGCAACTTCAAGACGGACCAGGACGGCAAGCTCGTCAACCAGGACGGCTACGCCATCGGCTCCGACATCACGATCCCGCCGGACGCGCAGACGATCACCATCGGCTCCGACGGCACGGTGTCGGCCACGGTGCCCAAACAGGCTGCGCCCGTCGAGGTCGGCAAGATCCAGCTGGCAACTTTCGTGAACCCAGCGGGCCTCAGCTCGATCGGCAACAACCTCTATCAAGAGACGTCGGCCTCCGGCACCGCGGTCACCAGCGCGCCCGGAGAGAACGGCATCGGCACGTTGTCGCAAGGTACGCTCGAGCTCTCGAACGTGAAGATCGTCGAGGAGATGGTCGACCTCATCTCTGGGCAACGCGCCTACGAGGTGAACACCAAGGTCGTCCGCGCCGCCGACGAGATGCTGCAACAGACGGCGAACCTCAAGTGATGAACGTGCGTGGTCTTGTAGTCGGTCTCGCGTTGGCCTTCGCTGGCCGGGCGTCTGCCGCTCCTTCGTTGGAGCGCGCGGTCACCGAAGCGCTCCGTCCGGGGATTAGACCGGGTCTCGCCATCGTGAAGGTCGAGCTCCCGTTGAGCTGGCGGTACCTCAAGTCTGGCCCAGTGTCCTTCGAAGGCGCGATGCCCGATCGTGCCGGCTCGGCGTGGGTGAAGGCAACGCTCCGCAGCGCCAAGGGTCCGCAGACGGGCTACGTGCGCGTCGATGTGGGTGCGAAGCAGGAAGTAATCGAGCCGGCGCGGGAAATCCACGCGGGTGACGTCATTTCTGCCGGGGATTTGAAGATGACCCTGATGGTCGTGAGCGGCGACGCTCACCCCATCGCAGATCCGCGCCGCCTCATCGGTCGCAAGGCCGCGCGCGAAATCCCAATGGGTCAGCCCATTTCGGCGATGGACCTCGTCGCCGAGGTGCAGGTTCCGCGCGGTACGCCGGTGAAGGTGATCGCGCAACGCGGCCTCGTTCGAGTGATGGCACAAGCCGTGCTTGAGAAGTCTGCCGTGCCCGGTGAAGAAACAGTCGCTCGCGTAATCGAGACGCACCTCCTGGTTGCGGGTCGGCTCGTCGACCGCGGCACCGTCATCAACGAGGGCATGTAACGTGACGCGTGCATTCTTCATGGTCGCGCTGTGCTCGATGCTCGGTGGCTGCGTGGGTCACATCGGTCCGTATCGTGAGAAGCACCGCGAGTACGACCCGGGTGACTACGACAACGCGGGGACCACCCAGGGCGTGGGCAGCCTCTACGTGGTTGGCGCGCGCAGCTTGCTCGAGGACGAGCGTGCAGGGCACGTGGGCGATGTGGTCATCATCCAGATCGACGAGAACGACTCGGCCTCGCGACAAGGCAACACGTCGCTGTCGAAGAAGTCGAACCGCCAGATTGGTCTGTCGGGTGGCCTCTTCGATCTCTTGTCGAAGGCCGTGCCCGCGCTCCAGCTCGCAAACCTCCTCGGCATCGCGTCCTCTTCTTCGTTCGATGGCGCCGGCGAGAGCAAGCGCTCCGGTAAGCTCAACGCGAGCCTCCCGGTGCGCGTGCGCAAGATCCTGCCGAACTCCGACCTCTACCTCGAGGGCAGCAAGGTCGTCCTCGTCGGTAACGAAGAGCATCACCTGTACGTGAGCGGCGTGGTTCGTCGCCTCGACGTGCGCGCCGATGGCACCGTCCTCTCGTCACGCGTCGCCGATGCGGAGATCGAGTACACGGGCCGCGGCGACATCAGCGATCAACAACGTCCGGGCTGGATCCACCGCGCCCTCGACAAAGTGTCCCCCTTCTGATGGAGACGATGAAGATGCGATTCCGGTTTTGCGCGTTCTTCTTGTCCGCGGTCTTCGTCTGCACTGCGGCGACGCCGGCCCACGCCGTGCGCCTCAAAGAGCTCGTCGACGTCGAAGGGTTCCGCGGCAACGCGCTCGTCGGCGTGGGTGTGGTGGTAGGCCTCGCGGGCACGGGTGACGACGTCGGCTCGCTGTCCACGCAGCGTCCGCTGTCGACGTTGCTGCGGCGCCTCGGCACGTTCATCGACTACACCGAGATCAAGGCGCGCAACGTGGCCCTGGTCACGGTCACCGCCACCCTGCCTCCGTTCGCGCGGCCGGGCGCGGCCATCGACATCACAGTGTCCAGCATGGGCACCGCCAAGAGCCTGCAAGGCGGCACGCTCATCGCCACGCCGCTCAAGGGACCGGACGGCGAGACCTACGTGGTCGCCCAAGGAGCGCTCACCGTCGGAGGTTTCGCCGCGGGTGGTGCCTCGGGCTCGAGCACCAAGCGCAACCACGTGACCGCGGGCCATGTGCCGGCTGGCGGCACCGTCGAGCGCGGCGCGCCATCGCCGGTCATGAAAGGCCAGGTCGTGCTCCTCCTCAAAGACGCCGACTTCACGACTGCCACGCGCATCGCAGCTTCCATCGACGCAGCGATCGGCGCCGGCAGCGCGAAGGTGCGCGACCCCGGCACCGTCCTGGTGAAGATCGCCGACGACTGGAAGGAGAAGCCGATCGAGCTCGTTGCCAAGCTCGAGGTGCTCGATGCGATGCCCGACTCGCCCGGCCGCGTGATCATCGACGAGCGCACGGGGACGTTGGTGGTCGGCTCCGCGGTGGCTCTGCTTCCTGCCGCCATCGCGCACGGTGGCATCACGGTCCATGTCGACGAGCAGAAGGTGGTGTCGCAACCGAACGGCTTTGGCCAGGGCTCGACGGTTGCGCTCCCCAGCACCAACATCGCCGTCGACGAGGACAAGGGCCAGCTCGTCGCCATCGGCGCTGCCGGCACCGTGGGCGACGTCGCGGCCGCGCTCAATGCGCTCGGCGCGAAGCCACGCGACCTCATCTCCATCTTCCAGGCCTTGAAGGCCGCCGGCGCCCTGCGCGCCGAGGTGCTGACGCGATGAGCGCCTTGAAGATGAGCGGCTTCGGTGGCTTCGACCCCGCGGTCGACAAGATTAAAGAAGCGCGCGAAGCCCGCGCGGCCTCTTCGAAAGAGAAGGCAACCTCGCCCGAAGCACTCGAAAAGGTCGCGGGGGAGCTCGAGAGCTACTTCATGCGCCAGATCCTCGCGGAAGCGCACAAGTCTAGCGACGACAAGAGCAACCCGGACGGTGGCTTCGCCGGGGGCACGTTTCACGACATGCTCGACACGGCGATGGCCGACAAGATGTCGGCCGGTCAGGGCTTGGGCCTCAAGAAGATCATCGTGGATTCGCTCACGCGGAGTCAGGAAGTCGACGAAATGAAGGGGGCAGAAGTTTCGAAGATCAAAGGGGATGTAGTTCTGAATGCGATCAGTCGTACACGTGCCCTACAGGAAATCCCCTAACGGTCGAACCTCCATGTGGGAGAGGTGCGATGCGTATTACCGACAAGCCTTCAGTCGAGGTCGAACGTACTCCCGAAGTTCGTTCGGCCCCCAGCAAGACCGACGCGCCGACGTCTTCGGACGACGCAGCGAAGGTGAAAATCGGCGCGCTGTCGACGGAGATCGTCAGCAAGGCCGAGAGCTCCGCCGCTGAGCGCAGTGCGCGCATTCGCGCTCTCGCGCAGCGGATCGAAAACAACCACTACCCCGTCGACGTCCGGCGCGTGGCCGAGGCGATGGCGAGGGACGAGGTCGAGAGAGGACCGAGATGACACAGCCCGCAAAAGGACCGCAGATGGGTCGACTGATAGAGACCCTCGAAAGAATGTTGCTGGTCCTCGAGCGTGAACGAGTCGCGGTCGCCACGTTTCAGATCGACGCCATCTTTGCCTTGACCGAGGACAAGAAGCGCCTCGTCGAGGAGCTGTCGGCGGCCAGAGCGGCCAACGACGAAAGCGCCGCCAGCCCGAACGAGCGCGAGCACCTCACGCGCCTGTTCAATCGAGTTCGACAGCGCGGTCACGCCAACGCTCTCCTGCTCCAGAGCGTGGGCAAGGCCGTCTCCGCGCATCTCGGTCTGTCGGACGAGAACAACCTCTACAACGCCCGCGCTCGTCGCTTCTCGACGTACGAGCCGCGTCGCGCGAAAGCGATGTAGGTTCCCCATGAGCAGCTTGCTCGGATTGCTCGATCTCGGTGCGGGTGCCATCGCTGCCCAGAATTCGGGCGTCGCCGTCACCGGTCGCAACATCGCCAACGCCAACACGGAAGGCTACCAGCGCGAGCGGGTGGCCTTCGAATCGCAGCTGGCCGCGCCCACCGTCGGTGGGGTGCTCGCAGGCGACCCCACGCGCGTGGGCAGCGATCTGTTGAGCAATAGCGAGCGCAGCGCCTCGGGACAAAGCGGCAGCACGGACTCCATGGCCATGTCGCTCGCAGGGCTCGAGGCGAGCCTCGCGGACTCCAACGCCAGCATCTCGAGCGCCCTCGGTGGCTTCTTCGGGTCCGTCTCGGCGGCAGCGGCGGCACCGATGGACGGCGTGCTTCGCACCCAGGTGGTGGCAACGGCACAGAAGCTCTCCACGCAGATCTCGAACGCGGCGGCCACCATCTCCGCAGCGCAGACCGAGTCCGACAGCCGCATCGCCGACTACGCGACGCAAGCCACGCAGCTCGCGTCCCAGATCGCCGCGGCCAACAAGTCGCTCAAAACATCACCCGATCCAGTGCTCGCCGACAAGCGTGATCTGGCTGCCAAGCAGCTCGCCGGCATTGTCGGTGGGCAGGCGCGCATCGACCCAGATGGTCAGATGCGCTTCGTGCTCGGCTCGGGCGCGGTGCTGGTCGACGGAAGCCACGCGGCCTCGGTGGTGGCCACCGCCGATACTTCGCTCAACAACCATGTTCGTGTCGACGTCGTCGACGGCACGCACGTCTCCAACGTGACGAGCTCGCTCGATGGCGGATCGATCGCCGGTCAGATCTCGTTTCGTGACGGCAGCGCTGCCGCCAGTGCCGCGCGCCTGGACCAGCTCGCGTACGACATCGCCAACCAGGTCAACACCGTGCACCGTTTCGGCGCTGGTCAGGATGGGCTCACCAACCGCGACTTCTTCACGCAGCCCGCCGTGGTCTCCGGCGCCGCGAAGGCCATGTCGGTCTCCGCGGTGATCGTCGCTGATCCAAGCAAGATCGCACTTGCCACCGCCGGCCAGGGACCGTCGAGCGCGGGCGGCGCCGCCGCGCTCGCGGCGCTGCGGGACCAGAAGGTCGCCGGCGGCGGCTCGCGCACGCTGAGCGACGAGTCCATCGCGCTCGTGGCCGACGTCGGTGCGCAGGCCAGTGCCGCGAGCAACGCGAGCGCTCTCGCAGCGAGCCGCGCCGATGCCCTCGCCGCGATGCGCGACTCCATCTCCGGCGTCAGCACCGAAGACGAGCTCGCAGCGCTCAACAAGCTCCAGACCGCCAGCCAGGCCGCGACCAAGTTCGTCGCGACCGTGAACGACCTCCTGAAAGACCTCATCAACAACCTCTGAGGTTCCCATGCGCATCACCGAATCGCGATTGCTCACTCTCTCCGGCGACCACGTGAGCAGCGCTCGCGACAAAGCCGGCGCTGCCGCATTGGCTGCCAGCACCGGGACCAAGGTGACGAAGCCCTCCGATGACGTGGCTGCGTGGGCCGAAGGCCAGCGAACCGCGGCGCGCACGGCCGAATCGAGCTCGCGCGGCAGTGGGATCGCCACCGCGCAGGACAAGCTGCAACAGACCGATGGCGCGCTTGCAGCGATCGGCGGCCTCATCGAGCAGACGAAGGCCCTGGCGGTGCAGGCCGCGAACGGCACGCTCTCCGCGGCCGATCGCGCGTCCATGGCCAGTGCCATCACGGGCATTCGGGCTCAGGTTCTGGCGCTCGCGAACGTGCAGGCTCCCGATGGAGAGTATCTGCTCGCCGGCAGTCGCGGCGGTACGGCGCCTTTCGACGCAGCGGGAAACTACAACGGCGACGCGAACACGCGCAGCATCGAGACCGCGCAAGGTGGCTTCACGGCCGTTTCGGTGACCGGCAACATCATCAGCTCGGGTACCGGTGTAAACGTGCTCACCGTGCTCGACAGCTTTGCTACCGCACTCGCGGCAAATAACGTGGCAGGCATCCAGGCGTCAATTCCGGGGCTCACATCGTCGGTCTCGCAGATCGCCAACGGACGCCAGGAAGTAGGCAATAGCCTCTCCACACTGCTCATCAGCGACGACGCGCGCACCTCGTTCGAGCTTCAGCTCGCCGATCGTCACGCGAAGCTCATCGACCTCGATCCGGTGCAGGGCGCCACCTCGTTGGTCAATGCGAAGAACATCCTCGACTCGGCCGCTGCCGTCGCTGCACAGGTCGTCGCGATGGTGAAGCCGAATCGATAGTTTTGCTCCCCCCTTCAGGGTTCTAGGGCGATGGTCGATCCAATCCAGTGAACGGGTAGCAAGCCAAACCAACCGGAGGAAACGAAAATGCTTTCAATTTACAGCAACGTCGCCGCGCAGGGTGCACAACGGTCTTTGGGTATCAACAGTCGCTCGCTGAGCGCCAGCATCGCCCACCTCTCGTCCGGTATGCGCGTCAACGACGCATCTGACGACGCAGCCGGCCTTGCCATCAGCCAGCAGCAGGCTGCTGACATCCGCGGCTACAACCAAGCCGCGCGCAACGCCAACGACGGCGTGTCGATGGTGCAGGTCGCCTCCGGCGCGATGAGCGGGCAGGCGAGTGTGCTCACCCGCATGAAAGAGCTGGCCGTGCAGGCCATGAACGGCACGTACTCGGCCGCGCAGGTTGCCGACACCAACACGGAGTTCCAGGCGCTCATCAACGAAGTCAACCGCATCGCTTCGTCGACCCAGTTTTCTGGCGTGAGCATGTTGTCGGCGGGTAGCACCGTTGCCATGCAGGTCGGTATCACCAACGGCGCGTCGGACTCCATCTCCGTCACGTTCTCGAAGACGGACACGACGACGCTCGGCGTGGCGGGTCTCACGCTCACCGCCGCGACGGCAGGCGCTGCGCTCGCCGCGGTCAACACCGCGATCACCACACTGTCCACGGCCCAGGCTGGCGCCGGCGCCGCGCAGAACCAGCTCACCTCGGCCGCGGACAACGCGACCAACGAGTCGGTGAACTTGTCGGCCGCCCTTTCGCGCATCCGCGACGTCGACGTGGCTTCCGAGTCTGCCAACCTCGCCCGCAACAACGTGCTCGTGCAAGCCGGCACCGCTGTCCTCGCGCAAGCGAACCAGCTGCCGCAGGCTGCATTGAGCCTGCTCCGCGGCTAAGGCGCCCGCCCGTTCTGAACCGAGGCCGGCGGCGTAGTGTGCTGCGCTGCCGGCCTCGCCTTCAACGAGTCGGACGCTTCTTTTGCAACGGATCTAGGAGACTCGAATGTCGACCACCTTAACCTCGGGCGTAGGCTTGGCGTTCGACTCCACGGCGGTCATCGACGCGATGGTCTCCGCCGAAAAGGTTCCCAAAGTAGCAATCCAGAACAAGCAAGCCGCGACGCAGAACCAGATCTCCCTCCTCGGCGGCATCATCTCGCAGCTGCAATCGTTCGGGACGCTCGCGAAGGGCATGGCCACCGTTGCCGGCGCACAGGCCTACGCGGCAAAGTCGAGCAACGAGGGCAGCGTGTCGGCAAGCGTCAGTGGCGCCGTTCGCGCGGGCGCCTACAAGGTCAACGTCACGCAGATCGCGACTGCACAAACCAGCGCGTCGACGCAGCTCGACAGTGATACCGCTGGCATCGCGGGCTCGGGCACACTCACGTTGCAGGCGGGCAGCGGCTCGCCCATCAACGTGGACTACGACGCCACCGATTCTCTCTCTACGATTGCCGCCAAGATCAATGCGCAGGCTGGTGGCATAGCGTCTGCCTCGGTGCTGTACGACGGCAGCAAGTATCGCCTGGTCGTGGACTCGAAGCAGACCGGCAGCGCCGGTGCGATTGCGTTCAGCGACTCCGGATCCAGCCTCGCGATGGGCACGCAGGTGGCCGCGCAGGATGCGAAGCTCACCGTCAACGGCCTCGACGTGACGCGTTCGAGCAACAGCGTGTCCGACGTGATCCCCGGGCTGACCTTGGCGCTCAACGATGTGAGCGCCGGGCCCGTGACCTTGTCCGTCACCGGTGACAACAGTGCGACTGCAAGCAAACTGAGCGCGCTCATCGATGCGTACAACTCGGTGGTGCGCAACGTCAACTCGCAGACCACGTATTCGGGTGCCAAGCTCGGTCCCGAGACGCTGTTCGGTGACCGGAGCGTCGTGGCGCTTCGCCAGAACCTCGGCTCGGTGCTCTCCACTTCATACACGGCGAACGGCGCCACCACGAGCGTCGGCATGATCGGCATCAAGCTGAACTCCGATGGCACGCTGACGCTCGACCAGGACAAGCTCACCGCAGCGTTGCAAAAAGATCCGAAGGCGGTGCAGAACCTCTTCGTCGGCGACCGGAACAACGGCCTCGCAAAGTCGCTGAACGATCTCGTCGATCGGTTCGCCGGCACCTCGGGCGTGCTGACGCTCGCGAAGACCAATCGCAACGACAACCTCGGCAAGCTCGCTGCCCAGATCGCCAAGATCGAGGACCGCGCCGAGCTCATGCGCACCCAGTGGACGTCACAGTTCGCGAAGCTCGACGCGCTGACCCAGACCTACAAGAGCCAACAGAGCTATCTCACCCAGCTCGCCAACGCGGCCAACAACAACCGATGAGCTACAAAGCGCGTCGCGGCTACGCAGAATCCGCCGTCGAGACGATGGCGCCCGATCAGGTGTTGCGTGCGCTCTACGCGAGGCTCATCCGAGACCTCGACGAGGCGATCACGAAGATTCGAGGCAACGACGCGGGCGGCAAGGGGCTCGTGCTCAACCACGCACACCAGATCTGCAGCGTGCTGGTCGACGCGCTCGATCGCGCTGCGGCGCCGGAGCTATGCGACCAGCTCGCGGGCCTCTACGACTACGTCCTCGAGCGAATCTCCCACGCCAATAGCCGCATGGATCCGCATCCGCTCGTCGAAGCGCGCCGTGTGGTGGTCGTGCTGCAAGATGCCTTCGAGCAGATCGCTCGTGGGATTCCGATGACCGCCATCGCGGCTTCGACCGGGGCACGATAATGAGCGCGGTCGAACAGTCCCTTCAGCGATTGTTCGACGCGACGCCGCAACCGCCCGACGACGAGATCCCGCTCGATCAGCTCTTGCTCCAGGCGGAGATCATCGCGCATGAGCGCCAGCTCATCTTGAGCGAGTTGGCAGGGCTCATCGCTGCCGGCCAGAAGCTGGGGTCACGCGAGAAGGCGATGCTCGACATGGTGCTGCAGATCGACGCGCGCTGGCAGGCTCGGCTCGCCAACGCGCGCGCGCGGCTCGAAGAGACCTGCGAACGCGCGGAACGGCCCACCGGGCGAGTCTCCGGTTACCGCGGTCGCTGAAACGTCAGATCGAATTCGAGCCGCACGCGTAGACATCGGTTTCCCGGAGGAAACCCATGTCGATGCGCACGCTCTTCGCCGCTGTCTCGTTTCTCGCACTCGCGACCAATGCATTTGCCGGCACCAACGGTGTAGCGGTGCCCGCGGCCGAGGGAACTGCAGCTTCTCACCTTCACGTCCGCGTGCTCTCGTACGACGGCGCCACCAACGGAGCTATCAACATCGAGGTTCGCAACGACGGCAAGAACCCGGAGGTCTTCGCCGCGCAGGGGTTGTTCTTCGTTCCTGACGCCAACCCCAACGAGGCACCGCAGCGACTCGGATCCGTCGGCCCGTTCCTCATCCAAGGTGACGAGGCGCGCAAGGAGAAGGTGACCATCCCCGCGGGCGGCAAGATCGTCGCCCGGCTCGACGTCTATTGTATCGACTCGCACCGCGGCAGCCCGAGCTCGTCGACGAAGTTCCACATGTCCGCGACGCGCATGCCGAATCCGCTGGTGCAGGACATCAACAAGAGCGCGAACGAAGCGGCCACGTCGTACGGTGGCGTCGCTGCGCCTGCCGCGAAGAGCGCGGTTCAGAGCGAGGTCTGGAAGAACCGCGACAAGAAGTGGATCCAGCTCGAAGGCGAGGGGAAGCAGGAAATCCGAAAGCACCGCTGATCGCGGGGCGTGACAAGGCCGCGGGCGCCTCACTCAGCTCGCCGAGAACAACGCGAACCTGCCCGGCACGATGTTCGTCGCCGGGCACAAACACTACTCGACGACGGCGCGGTATATCCGGCCGTCGCAGCGCGCCGCGAGAGCCGTGCTGGCCTCGGTTGCCCGAATCGGCAATCGAGAGCGGGACAGCAAGAAGGCATCGACCGGTAGGAAAAACCAGAACCCCAAGTAATTCGGCTGGTGCGAAAGAGGGGGGGCGAACCCCTAAGGGATTTCTCCCACTGGAACCTGAACGCCTCTTCGCGGCGCGAAGTTGTTGGTATTCCTCGATGTCGCAGCGTCAGGAAGCGTCAGGAAGCGCCATGATTGGCAGGATTGTGGCCATTGTGGCCACTGCTCTGTGACGCAACTTGTCGCTCGGCGGAAACGATAGTTCTGACGAGCCGGAGTGGCTGACTGGACCTGTGTTCAGTGTTATAAAGTCGATGAGCGATGCACCGCTTGATACGGTGGGGGCAGCATGGCGCGCAAGAACTCCAGAGATCGCAGCGGAGAGCTGGAAGTCGCCATCGCTGGCGACGGCGTGACGCCTGAGTCCGTGCCCGTACGCGAGACGATCGCGGTGTTGGAGGCGACGATCGCGCTCGTCGAGGCCGTCGCACGCGAGCACAACGCGCCGATGCCCGAGCTGAGCCTGGTGGAGATCCGAAGCGCATCGGCAGGCTATGCGCTCCGAAGTCCCAAGGCGAAGGGGCGGCAGGTGCTCCGACGCACGCTCGACGCCTGCCGACGACGCGGCGAGGGCTCCGGTCCCGAGGTTCGTCAGCGCATCCGCCGACTGCACACCGCTGCGAAGACCGGCCACGTCCGCTTTCGCTCACGGCTCGACCGCGATGAGGAGGAGATCAACCTCGCCGCTCCTGTGGAGCCGGATCGTGCGAGCTACGTCGAGGTCGGTGACGTGATTTACGGTCGAGTCGTCGGTGTGCAAGCCGTCAACAACAGCTACCGCGTCACGATCCGTTACGCCGATGGCACCGGCACAGGCGTCTTCACGACCGATGCGGAGATCGCGCAGGCGTCAGCGCCCCTCTTCGACAAGAACGTGCAGGCGCAGGTCACCTACCTACGCGGTGGCCTCGATCAGGAAGGCACGATCGAGAAGATCGACGCCTTTGAGGAGCATGATTTCCTCAACACGGTACGTGCGGTGAGGAGGCGTCTCGAAGACAGGGGCATCTCACTCGGCGGTTCTCAGCTCCTTGGAGAACTCCGCAGGGACGAGTAGATGGCACCCAAGCCCGTCGTCGCGATCGACTCCGACGTGTTGATCTTGCTCCTCTCGGCTGACAAGGAGCTGAACGCCGTCGATCTTCAGCGGCGCGGATTCGCGGAGCAACACCTCGATCGGCTGAGGAAGGAGCGTGCGGGCATCGTCGTTCCAGCGCCGGTGCTTGCAGAAATCTCCGCGAAGCGCCCCGGTGGAGTTGTGCTCCAGGCGATCGGCGAAGTGCTCGGCGTCACGCGCGTAGCTCCACTCAACGCCGACGCCGCGATCGTCGCTGGTGACATCATCGGACGCACGATCGCGTCGCGCCCGACTGGCGCTGATCGCGTGCGGGTAAAATTCGATCGGCTCATAGCAGCAGTCGCCCACCACGTCGGCGCACGCTACTTGCTGACAGGCAACGCTGCTGACATGACGGTTGCGCTCAATGCGATCAGTTCGGGGGTCATCGTGCTCGATGCATCGACGGCCCCGCTGGGTGAGACGATGCGGTTGCCGGGAATCATCACCGACTGAGGGTTCACGAGCTGCGTGCCGTGCTCGTGGACGAGGTGAACAGACATGACCACAAAGCGATTGAACGGCTCCTCGGTCGATGAGCTGGAGCGCAAGATTCTCAAGGGGCCGGTGACGTTCGGTGAGGCGGTCGAGTCGTTGCGCGTGCGTGACGAGTGGTCGCAGGTCGAGTTCGCGAAGAAGCTCGGCCTCTCGCGTCAGTACCTCTGCGACGTGGAGAAGGGTCGCCGCCTCGTGAGCCCTGAGCAGGCAGCTCGATTCGCGCGTGCGTTCGGACATCCGGCGCAAGTGTTGGTCCAGCTCGCCTTGCAGGACGCTGTGTCCGCAGGTGGCCTCAAGCTCAGGGTCGCGGTCGAGGCGGCGTGAGCGTGAGCGTCGGTCGGCGACTACACCTTGCGTTGCGGTAGAGGATTGCTCAGCACCGCTCCTTGTTGAGCGAGTGAGGGAAAATCCAGTCAGAGAGTCGAGAAGGTGCCGCTGAGGCTGCTGCAGTGCGACTGCGCCGCCGCCGAGGATCCCGAGTAGTACCAGACTACGGTACTGACGCTGACGGTGCACTTGGTAGAGGGCGCCGGTCTGATCGCAGGCACCGCTCGTTGCGGAGAGGCCAGCTTGGAGAGCCCCGCAGGCGTTGTCCGCACCAGCCTTGTTGAAGTTGCCCTTGAGGTCGTAGCAGCGCCCGCTCGCGTTGCAGGAGTAGGGCCCGCCACCGGACATGTCCCCTTCACCGGCCATGTCCTGAGTGACGGCGGTCGATCCCTCGGAGAACGTGCCGTTGAGGCTTGAGCAGAAGTGGAACCGGAGCCGAAGGGCGAGGAGCCGAAAACATGAGTTACATCGGTGCGAAAGAGGGGGTCGAACCCCCCAAGGGATTTCTCCCACTGGAACTGAATCTAGCACCACCCCTCTTAAGTGGGATCGAACGTGGTCGTCTATATAGACCGAACACCGCACCGCCCGGTCTCCCGTCGAGGCGCCGGCGCGTGTGCCCACCTACGCGCGTGTAGGTCTCCGTGGCACCCTCGATCGACGTGCCACCTGTCGCCGTCGTCAATTCCAACGACGCGCTTCCTGTCACCCGGCCTCGCAGATAGCTGATCCCGCTCGCGAGAGGCGCTGGCCGAGCGCTTGCTACGTCTCGGTGATGTGAAAACCCTCTTCGAAGGCGTCGACAACCTGGAACGCGCCATGACCTTCCACCGGGAGCGTCACGGGGTCCTGGCGGGCAACCTTTCCAACCTCGATACGCCGGGCTACCAGCCGAAGGATCTCGAGCGCGTTGCGCCGCCGGTGCCCACCGATGCGGGAACGCCGGTCACGAAGACGGACGGCGCGCACCTCGATGCCGGCGCCATGTCGACGGACGAGATGCGCGTGTTCGCCGACCCGGCCGAGACCGTGTCGGCGGACGGCAACGCGGTGAACCTCGAGCGCGAGATGTCGAAGATCGCGGCGAACCGCGTCCGCTACTCGACGTCGACCGAGCTCGCGTCACGCCGGCTGTCCCTCCTGCGCTACGCGGCGGGCGACGGCAACGGCGGTTAGGGCTAACGGCTTTCACTCAGCGAAACCAAGAGGAGACTCACCATGGATTTTTTCACCGCGATGGATGTCAGTGCCTCGGGCCTCACGGCCGAACGTGAGCGCATCAACGTCGCCTCGTCCAACCTCGCCAACGCGCAGACCACGCAGACCGCCGCCGGTGGGCCGTACAAGCGCAAGGAAGTGGTGCTCCAGTCGGTTACGGCGAACGAGAAGATCTCTGGCGGTACGGCCGGCGACCCGGCGCGCAACATCTCGGGCGTGAAGGTCGCATCGATCAACGACGACAAGAACCCGCCGCGCCTCGAGTACGACCCGGGTCACCCCGATGCGAACGCCGACGGCTACGTGGCGTACCCGAACATCAACGGCGTCGAGGAAATGGTGGACATGATCACCGCCTCCCGCGCGTACCAAGCGGGTGTCACCGCGCTCGAGACCGCATCCACGCTGGCGGAGCGCGCGCTCCAGATCGGCAAGTAACGGATGGGACCCATTCGCCCCGTCGGTGCAACCGCCAGTCTCGACGTCAAAGCACTCGACCCTGCAGGTCCTGCGACTCACGGCCTCGACTTTGCCTCCGCGCTCAAGGATGCGGTCGGCAACGCGGGCACGGCAGAGCGCACGGCCGATGATGCCGCGCAGCGCTTCGCCACCGGTGACCCGAACGTCGGCATCCACGAGGTCATGATCGCCAGCGAGAAGGCAGCCATCTCGGTGAAATACGCCGTGAACCTCAAGAACAAGCTCATCGACGCCTACAAAGAGCTCCTCAACACCCCCCTGTAGTGAGCCGGAGCTAAACGACCATGGCCGAGCGCAATCCCATCGAAGAGGCAAAGGCACTGTGGGCGAAGCTGTCGCCGCAGCGTCGCGCGCTCGTCATCGGTGCGGCCGTGGTCACGCTGTCCGCCGCGTTGTTCGTCGCGATGCGCGGGAATACCGAGCCCTACGCCACGCTCTACACCGGGCTCGCTGCCGAGGACGCGGGCAAGGTGCTCGAGGCGCTCAAGGCGCAGAACGCTCCGTACCGTCTCGAGAACAACGGCAGCACCATCGAGGTCCAGGCCTCGCGCGTTCCCGAGCTGCGCATCGCTCTCGCCCAGAGTGGCCTGCCCCGCGGCGGCGGCATCGGTTACGAGCTCTTCGACAAGCAGACGTTCGGCACCTCGAGCTTCATCGAGCAGATGAACTTTCGCCGCGCGCTGCAGGGTGAGCTCGAGCGCAGCATCCTCTCCGTCGATGGTGTGGGTCGGGCTCGCGTCCATCTCGCCATCAAGGAGCGCACCCTCTACAAAGAAGAAGAAGAGCCGTCGACCGCGTCGGTGGTCCTCACGCTGAAGGTGGGCACCCACCTCGCCGAGCCGCAGGTTCGCGGCATCGTGCACCTGGTCGCCTCGAGCGTGAACGGCCTGCAGCCCGAGCACGTCACCATCGTCGACGAGCGCGGCGTCAGCCTGTGGTCGGGTGAAGAGGGCGCCGGCTCTGGCTCTGGCGTCGATCTGGAGCGCGGAGTCTCGCTCCGTGTGCGCCAGATGGTCGAACGGATCGTCGGGGCTGGCCACGTCCAGGTCGCAGTAACAGCCGATGTCGATCACACGCGCCTCGAGCGCACCGAAGAAGTCTACGACAAGGATCGCACCGCGCTTCGCTCCGAGTCGCGCATCACCGACGGCAGCGGCACGGGCGACCCGTCGACCGGTGGCGTCGCCGGCGCGCGTGGCAACTTGCCCGGTGCGCCGGCGCCCACCACGACGCCAGCCGGCGGCACTGCGGGCGCGCACCACCTCTCCGAGACCCGCAACTTCGAGGTCACGCGCACCGTCAGCAAGTCGACCGGCCCGAAGAGCCACGTGCGTCGCTTGCACGTCGCCGTGCTCGTCGATGGTGTTCACAAGGATCCGGCCGACCTGAAGAGCCCCATCGTTGCTCGTAGCGCGGAGCAGCTCGCCGAGATCACCTCGCTCGCCCGTGAAGCCGCTGGTCTCGACTCCGAGCGCGGTGACCGCATCGAGGTTCGCTCCAGCGCGTTCGTCTCCGACGAGGTCGAGGCGGCGATTGCCGCGGGCCTTCCGATGTGGCGCGACCGCAAGGTGCTCATCGCGGCTGGGGTCGGTGCCGGCGTGTTCGTGCTGCTCATCGGGAGCCTGGTCATGATGGCCCGCGCTCGTCGCCGTCGCCGCGCGCTGATGATGCCGACCCGCAATCTGCCGATGCCGGCCAGCCAGCTGGCGGCCGAGCTCGAGCAACAGGCGCCGGCGCTGCCGCACGTCTCGACGCTGCCGCGTGACCGCGCGAGCGAAGCCGCCCGCCTCGACGCTGCCCGCGCGGCCCGGATCCTGACCGCCTGGGTCGCCGAGCAGAACGCCCCGACCGCCTCGCTAGGAGACGCACGATGACTGTCCAGTTGAGCGGATCGCAGAAAGCCGCACTGGTGATGCTCGCGCTCGACGAGGCCGCCGCCGCCGAAGTGGTCAAGCACCTCGACCCCGCGGTGCTCCGCGCGCTGGTCGAGTCCGCCGACAAGCTCGACAACGCTGTGGTCGAGCGATTCCCCGAGGCGCTCGACGCGTTCGCCATCCAGATGAACCAGCCGGTCATGGCACACGATGCCTCCGGCTACATCCGACGCCTCGCGGCCACCAGCCTCGGCGCCGAGCGTGCACGCAGCCTCCTCGCCGCGCCGAGCGCGACCGAGCCGGCGCCGCTCGACCGACTCCGCGGCGCGAAGGCGCCGTTGCTCGCCGACCTCCTCGACGAAGAGCACCCGCAGCTGGCCGCGGTCGTCATCGCGCAGCTGCCGCGTTCGCAAGCCGCCAAGGTCCTCTCCGCGATGCCCGAGGCCAAGCAAGCGGATGTGGTCGCCCGCATCGGTAAGCTCGACTCGATCCCGTCCGAGACCGCGCAGCTCGCCTCGCAAGCCATCGCCGACGCGCTCAACTCCGCGGGCGCCGCGACCTCGGTTGCGGAAGACCGCGAGTTCGACGGCATCGCCTTCGCCGCCGCCTTGCTCAACGACCTCAACCCCGAGAGCGGCAAACGCATTCTCGACGACGTCGCGAGGTCCGACGAGGCCCTCGCCCCAAAGCTGCGCGAAGCGATGTTCACCTTCGAGGATCTGCTCCGGGTCGATGTCCGCGGGCTCCAGCAGCTCATGCGCGAGGTCCAGAGCGATCGCCTCCTCATCGCCCTCAAGACCGCGAGCAAGGCGCTCCGCGACCACCTGTTGTCGGCCATCTCGCAACGCGCCGCCGCGTCGCTCCGCGAGGATCTGTCCGCGCTGCCTCCGATGAAGCTCGCCGACGTCGAGGCCGCCCAGCGCGAGGTCCTCGAGATCGCGACGCGTCTCGGTGGCGAAGGTCGTCTGATGCTGCCTTCGGGCGGTGACGGAGGCACGGTATGAGTAGCGCCGCCGAGTCGATGATCGAGAACATGCGCCGCACACCGTCGCAGGTGCCCCTGAACGCGCAGCTCCCGAATCGCGAAGGCGTGCGTCGACGCTGGTCCGTGCTCACGCCGGTATCCGCGGCGGCGTTGGCCTCGACCGCTGCTGCCGAACCGGTGGCGCCCGTGTTCGATCTCGAAGCGTTGAAGGACGCCGCGCGCATGGAGGGGGAGCGCGAAGGCCTCCTCGCCGCCCAGACCAAGATCGAAACGCTGGCGCAACGATACCTCGACGCCATCGCACGCCTCGACAAGGCCACTCGCGATCTGCAGAAGCCCAACCCCACCGAGATCGTCGATCTTGCGCTCGCCACGGCGGGTGAGCTCGTCGGGCACGAGATGTCCGTCGACCGCGACGTGCTGGTGAACACGGTCGAGCAAGCGCTCGCCAATGTGGAAGAGAAGCGTGGCGTCATCGTGCGCATGGGCAAGACCGACCTCGCCTACCTCATGAGCCGTCGTCCGGAGCTCGTGGGCGCCGGTTACTTCGTGGACGACGACACCTTGGGCATCGGTGGCTGCGTCATCGAGACGCCGCAGCGCGTGATCGACCTCGGTATCGAGCGCCGCCTCGACGCCGTTCGTCACAGCCTGTGTGAGCTCTTCCTGCCACCCGAACCGGCAGACGACTCGGTAGTGGAGACCGGGGAAATCGAAGACGTCGGGGACGCATCGTCGTTCGATGAGGGCTCGCGATGAGCTTGCCGCAAGGCATCCTTGATCGCGCACGATCGGCGGTTCGCTCGAGCGCGCACGTCATGACGCGCGGCCGCGTGGTGCGCATCACCGGCTTCACCCTCGAGGTCAGCCTGCCCGAAGCGCGTATCGGCGAGATGGTGCGCGTCGCGCGGGAAGGCTCGCCGCTTCTCGGTGAAGTGGTCGGCCTGCGTGAAGGGACCGCCGTCGTGATGTCGCTGTCCGAGGTTCGCGGCGTCGCCGTCGGCGCGTTGGTCGATCGCGCGATGGGTGGCTTCGAGATTTTCTTTTCCGACGCGCTGATCGGTCGCATCGTCGACGTGTTCGGGAACCCCATCGACGGTGGCCCGGCGCTCCCGCGCGGCACCCGCATCCCGATCGATCGCCCCGCGCCCGGTGTCGCCGAACGCATCGGCGTGCGTGAGCCGTTCGCCACCGGCGTGCGCGCCATCGATGGGCTACTCACGCTTGGCCGTGGTCAGCGCGTCGGCATCTTCGCTGGCGCCGGCGTCGGCAAGACGGTGTTGCTCCGCCAGATCGTCGACCAGTCGAATGCCGATGTCGTGGTGTTCGGACTCATCGGGGAGCGTGGCTGCGAAGTGCAAGACCTCATGGTAACCGGCGCGCTGAAGAACGCCGTCGCTGTTGCTGCCACGTCGGACCGCTCGCCGCTCGAGCGCGCGCGTGGTGCACAGGTCGCCACCGCCATCGCCGAGGCGTTCTGCGCGCGCGGCGCCCACGTGCTGCTCGTCATCGACTCGCTCACGCGCTACGCGATGGCCCTTCGCGAGATCGGCCTCTCCGCGGGTGAGCCACCCGCATCGAAGGGGTATCCGCCGTCGGTCTTCGCCGCGCTGCCACGACTGCTCGAGCGCGTCGCCCCGATGAAGGCGGGCGGCTCCATCACCGGTATCTACACGGTGCTGGTCGAAGGAGATGACCTCAACGACCCGGTGGCCGACTCCGCGCGCTCGCTGCTCGACGGCCACATCGTGTTGTCGCGCGACCTGGCGGCCCGCGGTCACTTCCCGGCGATCGACGTGCTGGCCTCGACTTCACGCGTTTTGCGCCAGGTCGTTCCGCGCGAGGGCCAAGATCAGATTCAGCAAGTTCGCTCGCTCCTGGCTCGTCGCCGAGAGCTCGAAGAGCTCCGCAGCCTCGGCGCGTACGTGCCGGGCTCGAACACCACCAACGACGCGTTGCTCGATCGCGGCGAGAAGCTCGACGGCATCCTGCGCCAGCACACGAGCGAGCGCACGGAGCCCGAAGCTGCGCGTCGTGCGTTCGCCGACATCGCCGGGGCCGCGAAGTGAGCCCGGTCAAGATGCTCTCTCGCATCGTCACTGCCCGGAAGCGCCTGCGTGACCTGTCGGCCGGTGAGATGGCCGTGGCCGATGCGAAGCGCCAAGAAGCGGCGCAGCACGCGGACGAGCTGCGCGCCGAGCACCAGCGCTTCATCGACGAGGCGGCAGGGCACCTCGCGAGAGCGTCGAACATCCGCGCGCTCGAGCTCTTTCAAGATCAACGCCACGACGCGGATCGCGCGGCGGTGGCCGCACGCTCGGTCCTGAGCAAGCACGTCGCCGTCGTGGAGAAGGCTCGCCAGCACATGAATCGTCGCGAGCGTGATCTGCGCGGCTCGGAGAAGCAGCTCGAGACGGCGCGACGCGGTCGCGACGCAGAGCGCGACAAGGCCGAACAGACCGACTCCGACGAGCGCTCGGCCAGCGTGATGCACCGGAAGGAAGTCCGATGAAGCTCCATGGCCTCGAGCGCACGCTCGCAGCGACAACCGCCGATGCTCGCGCGACGATCGCCAACGAAGGCGAGCCGAGCGTCTTCGAGCAAGCGTTCCGCTCGCGTCGGACGAACGATCGTGACGCCGCTGGGAAGCCCGCGTCGAGCACCGCGATGGGCAAGAAGACCAAGACCAGCGATCGCAAATCTCCCGAAGGTGCGACGCCCGCGCCCGAGCCCGTCCGGGTCTTGCCGCCGGTCGAGCCCGATACGGATCCGGCGCCGGCCACCGAGCGGACCCAAACCGATGGCGCGATCGCCCATGTCGAGGAGCTCGGCGCTGCGGCCGTGGGCAGCGTCGAAGCGCGAGCGGTCGCGGGCCCGACCCTCAGCACGCTGGCCGACCTCGGCAAGCCCGGCGTCTTCGACCAGGTGCTCTCCCCGATGCAGCCGGCCGATCGGGATGAGAGCCACGACGTGTCGACGAGTGCTTCGACGGCCGCTTCGACGGCCGACTCGGCGAAGCGTGCCGTGGCGACGCCGCAGCAAGAGCAACCCGAGCCCGCGCCGACGGTCGCGACGCGCGCCCCAGAGCACGCCGATCTGTTGATGGACCTCATCGCACAGCAGCTCCCGCCGAAGTCGGCGCCGGCGAACGACAGCGACGAGGCGGGCGCGCGGGTCGACGGCCCTCGTACGACGAAGCCCGTGGTGGGCACCTTGGCAGCGCCGATGCAGCAGCTCGCCTCCGATGCACCGGCGCCGGTGGAGGCGGCCAAGGAAGTGAAGGACGTCGACTGGCACGGCCTGGCCGAGAAGATCGTCGACGTCGGCGGCGGCTCCATCGAAGGGCACCGTGCGCGCCTGGTGCTCGGCTCTGGCGACGAGCGCGTGGTGATGACCATCTCGACGCACGCGAACCGCGTCTCCGTCGATGTGGAGCAGAACACGCCGGCGGGCAATGCCTTGGCGGAAGCGCTGCGCAACGGGCAGCACGAGCTGCGCGAGGCGCTCGGTCGTCACGGTCTCGATCTGTCGCAGCAAGACGCGCGAAATCCCGCGCGCGAGGAAGCCACCGAGCCTCGCGAGCGTCGCTCGTCCAACGCCGTCACCAAGCCCTCGTCCGAAGAATCGTCCACCCCGCGCGACTCCCAACGAGTCGTCGTGATGGCCTAGGAGAGAACATGAGCATCGGAAGCATCGCCTCCACCGTCGCCGGCGTCGCCAGCAGCGTTACCGCGAAGTCCACGTCAGCGAGCTCCACGGCGACCACCGCCACGAGCACTGGCAGCACGACCTCGACGACCGGCACCACGTCGACCACCTCGAACGCGAGCCAGCTCGCGAGCGCGACCGGCAACGCAAAGGTCTCGAAGGACCAGTTCTTGAAGCTGCTGGTGGCGCAGCTCCAGCACCAAGATCCGCTGAGCCCGCAGGATCCGACCGCGTTCGTCACGCAGCTCGCGCAGTTTTCCGCGCTCGAGCAGAGCACCGAGACCAACGATCAGCTCGCGTCGTTGACCTCCGCGCAAGCGGCGAACCAGCGCATCCAGCTTGCCGGCCTCGTGGGTCACGCGGCGGTCGCGAAGACCAGCACCCTCACCGTGCAAGGTGCGCCGGCCACGCCGGTGAATCTCCAGGTGCACCTGCCCACGAACGCGAACAGCGTGAAGGTGCAGATCACCGACTCCTCCGGCGCCATCGTTCGCACCATCGATCTCGGCTCGCGCACTGCCGGCGACGTCGAGACCAACTGGGGCGGCCTCGATGACAAGGGGCGGCAGCTCGCGCCCGGCAACTACGGCGTCAAGGTGGTCGCGACTGGCTCGGGCAACAGCACCGTCGACGGCTACGCCCAGATCACCGGCACCGTCACTTCGGTCGACTTCGGCTCGGGTTCCACGCAACTCCGGGTCGGCGGCTCCCCCGTGGGTCCCGGCGACATCATCAGCGTCCAGAAGTAACCACCCAACTCGTCCACCACGCCAACAGGCGAAGGAGCAAACCGAATGTCCATCTTCAGCTCGCTGTACACGGGTGCCAACGGTCTCGCTGCGCATGGTGACGCGATCGGAATCGTCGGCGACGACATCGCCAACGCGTCCACCGTCGGCTTCAAACAGAACCGCGCAGTGTTCGAAGACATGATCGGCGGCGCCGCGAGCAACGGACAGAACCTCGGACAAGGCTCGCGCATGACCGGCCCCGACACGCTGTTCGGCCAGGGCACCATCACCAACACCGGCCAACCGCTCGACATGGCCGTGCAGGGCAACGGCTTCTTCGTCGTGAAGGGCAACCACAACGGCGTCGACGGCAGCTACTACACGCGTGACGGCCAGTTCAAGCTCGACAACAAGGGCACGCTCGTCAACGGCCAGGGCCTAAAGGTGCAGGGCTACACCATCGACGCGACCGGCAAGCCGTCGCAAGCCGTGGGCGACCTCGTCATCGGTGGCCAGAGCTCGCCGAACCCCACCACCAAGCTCGACCTGTCGGTGAACCTCGACTCCTCGTCGATACCGCCGGCCGCTTGGAGCGCTGCGAACCCGAGCGGCACGTCGAACTACTCGACGTCGGCCACGGTGTACGACTCGCTCGGCACCGCGCACCGCGCCGACGTGTTCTTCCGCGACAACGGCGCCGGCGCCTGGGAGTGGCACGCGATGGTCGACGGTGGAGAGCTCGCCGGTGGAACCGCGGGCGTGCCCACCGAGATCGCGAACGGCACGGCCACCTTCAACACCGCAGGTGCGCTCACCGCGCAGACCACCGTCGCCTCGTCCGCCAGCTTCGTGGGTGCAACGGCGAACCAAGCCATCGCCTTCAGCTTCGGCGACGATATCGCCGCGGGCGGCACCGGGCTCAACGGCTCGACGCAGTTCTCCGCGCCGAACACCGTGAAGAAGCTCGACCAGGACGGCTACGGCTCGGGCGACCTTGCCAGCGTGAACGTCTCCAGCGACGGCACCATCACCGGTCAGTTCTCGAACGGTCAGAGCCGGCCCATCGTGCGCGTCGCCCTCGCGACGTTCGCCAGCGAGAAGGGCCTGCAGCGCTCGGGCTCGCAGCTGTTCTCGGAGACCCAAGTCTCGGGCCAGGCCCTGGTTGACGCCGCGGCGACCGGCTCGCGCGGTGGCATCGTCGGCAGCTCGCTCGAGCAGTCGAACGTGGACATCGGCAACGAGCTCGTCACGCTCATCGCCTACCAGCGCGCCTTCTCCGCCAACGCCAAGACCGTCTCGACGGCTGACCAGATGCTGCAAGAGGTCGTGCAGCTCAAGCAGTAATTGAAAGCATTTGCCGCAGCGACACTTCAACCAGGCTTGCGGAACACGGCTGCGGGGGGTGTGCTAGTCTTTCAGACGGATGTCGTTCTTCGACGATCTCTTGCGCACTTTGCGCGCGCCGCTGGACTTCATGCGCGGCAAGACATCGAGCGTGCGCAACTTCGAAGGACAAATTCGCGGCAACATCAACCGCGTACGTCAGCTGCCCAACGAACTTCGCAGCGAGCTCCAGTACAACAAGCAGCAGATGCAGCAATACGGGCATCAGGCGAAGCAGCTCGCGAACCAAGCGGGCCAGCTGAAGAACAGAGGCGGCACGGCGCCTCAACCAGGAGCGAACAACAAGAAGATGGGCCTCTTCTCGAAGAAGAAGCGCTGTCCCAACTGCAACGAGAAGCTCGATGCGCGTTGGGAGCTGTGCCCCTACTGCGGCTTCGGCAACCAGGTCGACAACGGTGGCCAGCCAGCGGGCGGTGCATCGCCCCGCACCGAATCGCTCGATGTCGGCCACGGCGGTAGCAACTACGGCGGTGGCGGTAACAAGCCCCGCACCATGGACATCGACAGCGGTGGTGGCGGCGTCGCGCACGGTGGGTCGTCGGCCTCTCGCCTCGTCGCCTGGATCATCCCGCTCGACGGTCCGCAAGGAGGGCAGCTGCTCGAGCTGCGGGCCCGCTCCGTCGTGGGGACCGCGCCGGATTGCGACGTGCTGGTCAGCGACTCGTCGGTCAGCGGCCGTCATGCGGAGTTCAGCGCGCAAGCCGGCGTGTTTCGCGTCAGCGACCTCGGCTCCACGAACGGAACCTTCGTCAATGACAAGCGCGTGACCCAGTCCGATCTGGTCGACGGTGATACGCTCCGACTGGGACGCACGTCCTTCAAATTCAAATCGACATGACCCTGCGCTCGGCGTGCATCGCCGTTGTTCTTTCATCCCTGGCTCTTTGCGCACCCGCGCTCGCGGCAGACAAGCTGCGCCTCGAGCGCATCGACCTGACACGCTCGCCCACCATGAAGGCGTACCTCACGCTCACCGACGGTGATGGGCGTTTGATCTCCGGGCGCGCGAAGGAGGAGTTCAAGCTCATCCTCGATTCGGCGGAGCAGGGTGCAGCGAGAGATCTACAGGTCTTCGATGCCTCGAACGAGCCAGTGAACCTCGTCGTCGTGGTGCAGGTGTCACAGGCCATGCTCGAGGTCTCCGACGACATCAAGAAGGGCGTGAAGATGTTGGCGAACGCACTTCCAGCCAAGTCCAAGATGGCCTTGCTCGGCTTCTCCGCCGAGACGAAGCGCCTTGCCGAGCTGGGTCCGCCCGCCGATGCAGAGGCCGCCGCCAACCAGCTGCAGACCGACACCGAGCTCGTCGAGGTCCACCTGCTCGATGCGCTGCGAACCTCCATCGATCTGCTCAACGCCGCGCCGAAAGATCAGCGCAAGCTCATCGTGCTCTTCTCCGATGGTATCGACGTCAACATGGAGAGGAAGACCTACAAATCCGTCGCGATGCGCGCCGTCGATGGCGGCATCGTCATCGACACCATCGGCTACGCACCGTTCGAGCCGGCCCGCCTGCGCAACCTCACCGAGCTCACCAAGCAATCGAACGGCGGCGAGCGCACATGCAAGAGCAGCAACGAGGTCACCACGGAGTTCCAGAACGTGGCCGACGAGCTGCGCAAGCAATACATCGCGACGTACGAGCTCGGCATCGCGGGCGGCGACGGCAAGTTCCATACGTTCCAGATCTCGGCCGAGGCGGGGGGACACATCGCTTCGTCCAATAACTACATTCGTTCCGTCCCGCCGGCGACGCATCTCGTCGTCACCAAGGTGCAGGCGCGTCGCTGGTGGCTGTGGGCGCTCTGCATCGGCGGTGGGGTGCTGCTGGTGATGCTCATCGTGTGGCTCATCTTCCGCGAGCGCGATGAACAGCCCATGCAGTTCGCAGCGCCGGCGCCACAGCCCGCGGGCGCACCGTCGCGCACGATGGCGATGGGTGGGGCCGGGGGTGGCAAGGTGCAAGCCGTCGGTTGGTTGGTCGTGCTCAGCGGCCGAAACGTCGACAAGACGTTTTCGCTCAACCAAGGCGGCCGCACCATCATCGGCACCGCGCCCGATTGCGACGTCGTCATCGACGACTCCTTCGCCTCGTCGCGCCACGCCGAGGTGAGGCGCGACGGTCAGCGCTTCCGGTTGATCGATCTCGGATCCACCAACGGCATGGTGGTGAACGAGAAGAAGGTGCGCGAGCACGAGCTCGTCGACAACGACCGCATCGTTCTCGGTCGGAGCGAGTTCAAGTTCAAGTCGGTGGTGCAGTAGCACGCCGTGATCGCCTTGCTGCTCCTCTCGATGGCCGACGAGGTCGCCGTGGTGGCCGAGCCGCCGCCACGATGGTTTCTTGCCGCCGTGGTCGCCGCGGTCGTGGTGATGGCCTTGTTCATCCTACGCATGGCCGTGGTCTCGAATCGTCGTCGCGCGCAGAGAGGCGCGTGCCCGACGTGCGGTGGCGGGGTGCAGGCCAGCTGGCGCCTCTGTCCCGCCTGCGGTAGCGCGCGCTCGAGCGCGGCACCCGCGACGAACGGCGCACGGGTGGCGACGCCGGCGGCCGCCGTTTCCTCGGGTCGGGCCGCGATCGAGTTCCGTACCGGCCCCCTCGCCGGACAAAACTTCTTCCTCGACGCGGACGTCACCACGATCGGCAGCTTCGAAGGCAACTCGGTGCTGCTCAAAGACACCGGTGTGTCGCGCAAGCACGCGGGCATTCGCCGGGTCGATGGCGGCTACGAGCTCGCCGACCTCGGTTCCACCAACGGCGTCTATGTGAACGGCGAAAAGAGCGCGCGCCGCAAGCTCGTCGCGGGCGACATCATCCGCATCGGCACCAGCGAAGCACTGTTCAAGGGCTAAGCTCTAGTCGACCTTTAGGCCAGCACTGGCGGGAATTTGGCCGTGGGTCGTGTCATGATGACCTGGGATGAAGGGTCGGTTGCTCTACCGCGATGCGCAAGGCAGGGACGCGTCCGCGGACGTGCAGCCGGAAGGCTCCTTCGTGGGACGAGCGCAGGAGTGCGTGGTCCGGACCGATGACGCGATGGTATCGCGCCGCAACTATCGGCTGTGGCTCGAAAGCGGCGCTTGGTTCGTCGAAGACCTGGGGAGCTCGAACGGCACCTTCGTGAACGATCAGCGCGTGCAGAAGCAGCAGCTGCGCCACGCGGACATCGTGCGCTGCGGCACGCTTCAGGTCCGCTTCGTCATCATCGATGACAAGCCGTCGAGCCGCATCGCCGTGGACCCGGGCCTCATGGAGGAGTCGGGTGAGCTCGACCTGGCGCGGCGCGAGCTCGAGTCGGTGCTCGCCGACCGATCCGCGAAGGAGCAACAGCTCTTCGACCTCGGTCGCGAGCTCGACGCGCTGCGTTCGCGCAGCGAGACGGACAGTGCGGAGCTGCAACGCCTGCGTGCGGAGGTCGCGATCCAACGCGACAAGTTCAGCGAGCTGTCGCGCATCCGTCAGAGCACCGACGAGGAGCTCAACGCCACGCTGCGGGTGTCGGAGCAGCTCCGCACGGACATCGACAGCCTCCGCAAGGAACATATCGAGCTGCGTGATCGCCACGACAAGGCGTCGGGTGATCTGCAAGCACGTGATCGCCAGCTCGAGCGCTCTCTCGAGGACGTGCAGCGGACCAAGCACACGCTCGACGAGGCGCGTGGTCGCTTGGTCGAGCTCGAGCGCACCAAGGACGCGGGCTGGCGCGAGCTCAACAATCGCGCGGGTGAGCTCGACGGGCTGCGCGCCGTCATCTCCGAGCAAGAGCGCCTGTTGGAAGAGCGTCGCGTGGGCCTCATCGCGCTCGAATCATCGGCGCAAGAGCTGCGACAAGAGAAAGAACGCACGCTGCGCGAGCTCGTCATCACGCGCACCGAGCGTGACGATGCCAAGCAACAACTCGTCGCGATGCGCAACCAGCTCGAGGGGCTCGACGAAGAGCACCGACGTCTGCAGCGCAAAGTGGCAGACGGCACCGGTGGCACCGCGGAAGAGGCGCTGCAGCTGGCGAGCGATCTGCGACAAGCGCGCGTCGCGCAGAAGACCCTCGAGGCGGAGCGCGATCGGTTGCTCGAGCGCGCCGAGCGAGCCGATGCGGCGCGCACGTTGGCGGAGCAGAAGGTGGCCAACCTCGACGTCGAGCGAACGCACGCGCTCGAGGAGAAGCAGCGCGCCATCTCCGCCCGTGAACGCGCCGAAGAAGCACTGCAACGCGCCGAGCTGCAGCGTCAAGCTTCGGAAGATTCTCGACGCATGCTCGAGGACACGTCCGGTCGCCTGATGGGCGAGATCGCGCAGCTGCGTCGCGAGCTCGACGAAGCGAACCAGCGCGCGATGCAGGCCAGCCAAGAAGCCATCGAAGCGCGCAAGGACGCCGACCTCGCGCGCAAGCGCTCCGATGCGGCGAAGCCGACCGGTCAGCGCGGCGAGCAGGTCACGCTGTCGGGTGATCTGCTCGAAGCCGCCACCGGCAGTGATCTCCCGACGGGACCCATCAGCGGCGACCTCGAGGAGTCCACGTGGGGTGGCGGCGAAGATGGCCGACGCCACGCGGCGCCCGCCGAGATCCGGATCCGCGAGCTCGAAGAAGAGCTGTCGTTGCTGGGGTCCGATCTCGCGATCGCCAGGGCCGAGCTCGAAGCCAGCGCGCCGACCAACGGGACCGCTGGAATCGCCGAGATCCAGCGACGGGCGGAAGCTGCGCACGATGGCGTGAACGATGCCCTGTCCGAGCTGCGCACCCACGTGCTGCTCGCGCAGCGACTCGTCGAAGAGTTGGGCGCCGACGGCGAAGCCACCCGCTCGCTCAAGGACGCGATCACCGCTTCCGTAGAGCGAACCGAAGAAGCAAAGAACGTCCTGCGCACGCTGCGCGAAGTGGTCTGAACGGGAACGGCTCCGACCGAGAGGAACGAAAAACGAGATGGCGATACCGAGCACGACGGAAGTCGAAGATCTGGTCAAGGCGCGATATCCGCTCGTCTATATCGTGTCGTCGGAGGAGCAGCGGGTGGAGCGCATGCTGCGCGACTTCGCCCTCCGGCGTGAGCGACGGCTCGTGGCGTGGTCGATCACGCGCGGGTTCGTGCAGCTTGCCGGAGAGCATCGTGGCGGCGACGTGAAAGATCCGCTGAAGGCGCTCGATCACATCGCCGGTGCCGAGGGCAAAGGCCTCTACATCCTGCGCGACTTCCACGCGTTCCTCGACAACGCTCAGGTCGTGCGCAAGCTGCGCGATCTCGGCCACGATCTCAAGAAGTCGCAGAAGAGCGTGCTGTTCCTCTCGCCCGTGCTGAAGATGCCGCCGGAGCTCGAGAAGGAGGTCGCGATCGTCGACTGGGACCTGCCGGATCGCGCGGAGATCGACGGCATCATCGGCAAGCTGCTCAGCGAGCTGCCTACGGGCGTGGACCCTGGCATGGCCTCGGACCCGAGTGGCCGCGAGCGCCTCGTCGAGGCCGCGCTGGGTCTCACGTACATCGAGGCGGAGAACGTCTTCGCGAAGTCGATCGTGCGCTGCAAGACCTTCGACATCGGAACGGTGCTGGAGGAGAAGAAGCACATCATCCGCAAGAGCGGCATCCTCGAGTACTACGAGACCGCCGAGTCGCTCGACGAGATCGGTGGGCTCGAGACGCTGAAGACCTGGCTGCAGAAGCGGCGCGGCGCCTTCACGCAGAAGGCCCGCGACTTCGGCCTCCCGTTGCCGAAGGGGATCCTCCTCATCGGCGTGCCCGGCTGCGGCAAGTCGCTCACCGCGAAGGCCGTCGGGGCTGCGTGGCAGATGCCGCTCCTGCGCCTCGACGTGGGCAAAATCATGGGCGGCCTGGTCGGTGCTTCAGAGGAGAATATCCGCAAGGCGCTGAAGACCGCCGAGGCCATCGCGCCGGCGGTCCTCTGGCTCGACGAGATCGAGAAGGGTTTCTCCGGCACCGGGAGCTCGAACATGTCCGACGGCGGCACCACGTCGCGCGTGTTCGGTACGTTCATCACGTGGATGCAGGAGAAGACGGCACCCGTGTTCGTAATCGCCACCGCGAACGACGTTCGTGCGCTGCCGCCCGAGCTCCTGCGCAAAGGTCGCTTCGACGAGATCTTCTTCGTCGATCTACCGACGCGCGACGAGCGCAAGAGCATCCTCGACATCCACTTGCGCAAGAAGAAGCGTGATCCGGAGACGCTCGACATCGCCAAGGTCGTCGAAGCCATGCCGGAGTTCTCGGGCGCCGAGATCGAGCAGGCCGTCATCTCGGCGCTGTACGACGCGTTCGATGCGGAGCGCGACGTCACGCCCGAGGGGTTGCTCGCGGCAGCGCGCGAGATCGTACCGCTCGCCGTAACGATGAAGGAAGGTATCGACACCATGCGCGAGTGGGCCAAGACCCGCGCGCGCAGCGCGTCGTTCTCGACGGAGGCGAAGCCCAAGGGTGATCGCTTCGCTGCGCCGGAACGAAAGCTCGAGGTCTAGAACATGTCGCACTTCACCAAAGTCCAAACGCAGATAACCGACCTCGTGTGCCTCAAAAAGGCGCTCGATGCGCTCGGCTGGAAGTACAAGCACGAGGAAGCCGGCGTCACGGTTCGCGGCTGGAAGGGCGCGACGATGCAGGCCGAGATCGCCATCGACATGGGCAAGTACGACGTCGCCGTCGTGAAAGCCGAGAACGGCGGCTACGAGCTCGTCGCCGATTGGTGGGGAATAGAGACCACCCGCGGAGCGACGGAGCAGGAGATCGCGAAGGAGATCAATTCGAAATACGCGTATCAGAAGGTGGTGGCCGCGGTGGAAGACGCCGGCTACACCATCGATGAGAACGCGGTACAGAAGGACGGCACGGTCAAGCTCAACGTCTCGAAGTGGGGTTAGGAGGAACAGACCATGTCGGCCAAGAAGAAAGAGCTCGAGATCACCATCGGCCCCGACGGCAACGTCTCCGTGCGCGTGAAGTGCGGCGATGGCACCACCTGCGTCGACGACACCAAGTTCCTCGAGGAAGCCCTCGGCAACAAGGTCCAGGCCCGCGAGCTCCTACCCGAGTACTACGAGAACAACACGGACATCGGCAACACGCAGAAAACCGGGCGGTAACGCGTCCGCCGTCGCGATCACTCAAATTCGTTGGCGAACTAAAGCCGAGCTACGGCCCGGTCGGTAGCAGCTGTTTGCCGTCGAGGTCAGGCCTTTGGCGGCGCGCGTCGAGCCTGCGCCAGCGTTGCACGATGGTGTAGCCATAAGGCGCCGCGGAAGCTTCGTGCGACGTGAACTGCCAGGTGCTCGTCGCGTCGGCGTTTGCCTTTTCCCACACGTGAAGAGAGTCGACGAAGATTGCGCCATGCTCGATCAAGTCGAGCGGTCCGTGGCGGTACAGGATCACGTCGCCGAGCTGTGATAGTTCGTTGGCGCGCATCTCGCGGAACCGATTCGCCGTGCGGAGCTTGCGGTCCAGCACACGCCAAGCGGTCCAGCGTTGGGCCCGGGCGAGCCCATGGTACAGCTCGACCGCGTTGAGACAATTCGGCCCGTCCCGATCCGGACGTTGCGTGAGCAGCGCGCGGGCCCGCATCGGCAATACATCGGCGGGACCCGCATTGGCCGCGCCCACCATCCTCAACCCAAGCACCAGCACAACCGCGATTCGCATCGAGCATCCGTGGCGAGCACGAAGCGGGCCACGTTAGAACAACGCAACGTCTTGAGATGCTTGGTCGCGGACGTCGGCTGCAGCGGCGAATGAAATTGCCACCGCTCAACCGTCTCCGCCGCTGAGTGAAATGTCACGGAGACTAAGATATGATCGCCAGCTAGCTTCGATCACCTCGCCCATCGAGAGACATGGAGATGACTGTGCCAAGCTTCCGGACGCGTTTCGTAGGGCCCACAGCGCTCGCCTTCGTGACGGTCCTTTTGTCGCCTGCGATCGCTCGGGCCGACTTGTTTGCCTTCAAAACCCTGGAGGGGTTCGAGAAGTGCCTGCAAATGGATCACCTGGTGGAGAGCACCAAGACCGAAACCGGTGATCAGACCCGGCTCCTCGGACAGGTAGAGCTTCAGATGCGCTGCATCGAAAGGGCTGTGGCCGTGCTCGAGCCGCTGAAGAGCAAGGCCACCGACCTCGACTTCATCGGCTCGGTCAAGCGGCTCAGCGCGCCGGAAAACTCGGTCGCCTTGGTCGCAGTGCTCGTCGGTCACGCGCTGAGCGGCTGCAACGAGCTCGCCGCCTACGAGGTCCTTACCAAGACGCTGTCGCATCCCAAGAACACGAACCCTTCGTCGAACTACGCGAAAGCGAAGAACGTCGTCAAGCAATGTCTGAAGGACAAAGAATTCCGCGCTGACTTCCTCGAAGAGAAAGATAGACCCGACGCCTACCTGAGTAAAAATGCTTGCGAGGTGTTGATGGAAGAGAACGTCGTAAAATCGTGCGGGAAGGGGCGTTGATGCGTTCGCTGCTGTTCGTGACCTTGGTCGTCTTGTGTGTGGCGCCCGCGCTACAGTCACGGGCAGACGATCGGATCACCACCACCTTCGGTGCCAAGGTCACGCCTTCGGGGCCGCTCAAAGCGTTCAAAGGGCCTGAAGGCCAGGTCGTCGTCATGCTCGAGATCAACGAGGGCAAAGAGATTCTCGTCTACTTGAAGAATCTCGGTGGGGAGCTCGAAGGCAAAACCCTGCGTTACTCGTACGAAGACCTCGGGCACGGGACGAAGAACGCCTATCTCGATCACAAGCGCGGCAGCAAGCCGTATAGAACGGTCCTGCTGGCCGCCCGCGACAACCGCTGGACGTTCTTCCAGCCGAAGTCGTCGACCGAGTTCGAGCTCACCTACTCTGAAACCGCCTCCGATAAATTTCGAGTCGACGATATCGTCAAAGCCATCCACCCCGATACCAAGGAGCATCCATGAAGCGCTTGTTCGTCACCGCATCGTTGTTTCTTTCCATCACCGCATTGGCTGGTAAGGCCGAGCGGGAGTACATGAAGAGCGACGTGGAGCCGGCCGTGAAAGATGCCGAGACCAAGTTCAAGGCCGCGTGCGGATGTGCGCTCAAGATCACGGTGACCGAGAGCACCACCAAGAACAACGACGATCTCTACCAGGTAAAACACGTCGCCGAGAGCGTCGCCTCTGGCCCGGCCGCTTACTGTAATGACGCCGCCTCGAAGAAGGCCGTGTGTCAGATGAAGACGCTGCAGATCGTCCGCGGCACCGCCACCACCTTCACCTTCAAGGCGGGCGTCGGCACCGCAACCCATGACGGCCAGTCGTATACGGGCTGGGACATGATGACCCAGGAGCTCGACAAGTAAGTCTCCGAGTAGTCGTTCACCTGGGAGACCAATCGACCACGTGCTTTTCGAAAGCCAGGACCCGGGCTATGCTTTTTGTCGAGGTGCCTGCAACACATGGCGACTGACGATCCGAAGTCTCTCGACGATCTCAACCTCAGTGCCGACGAGCGCACTCGCCTCGCCGCGCGGGAAGAGGCCCAGCTCGAATCGTTGGCCACTGACGTGGCGCGCCGCTACGACGCGTCACGCCTGGGCCACATCACCGCGTCCGGTGCTGGCCATTCGGAGAAGCTCGATGCCGACACGCGCCAACGCATGGAGAAGCAGCTTGGCGGCAACTTCGGCGACGTCCGAATCATCCGCGGCTCTTTCGCCGAGCGCGTGACCCGTCGTCATCGCGCCGACGCTGTCACCGTCGGAAGTACCGGCCTCGTGCTGTTGCGCGACACGCCTCGCACGAACCTCAAGACGCGCGAAGGTCGAGCGCTCCTCGCTCACGAGCTCACCCACGTCAAGCAAGCGCAGAGCGGTATGAACTTCGCGCTCGAGCAGGGTGGTCAAGGCGCCGCACACGAGCGCGAAGCCGAGCATGCGGAAGCGAAGTCGCTCGCGGGCGACCAAGGTGGCGACGCACCCAAGGCAGCCGATCCGGAAAAGCGCCGAGAGAAGATCTTGCTTCGGGTCCTCGAGAAAGTGGCCGACGCCCGTCGCCTCGACGCGGACCTCCTCGGGTTCGACGACAGGTGACCTCCGCATGAGGAGCCCATGACCGCCGTTCCGCCGGCCACGGTGATCGAGAGTCGCGAGCAGGTCCGGATCCTGCTCGAGGAAGGCGGTCTTCGCGGTCGAGCGGTGCAGGGCTTCGACTGCGCCGGGCTTCGCATGGCCCCTGCCGTGCTCGACGACACGCGCTTCGAGCGCATGGCCCTGTCCGGGTCCCACTTCGCGCGTGCCGACCTCGGGCGCACCAGCTTCCTGCGCGTAGACCTGCGGCAGGCCCGCTTCGAAGAGGCGGTGCTCGTGGACGCGCGCTTCGAGGACACCGACCTCACCGAGGCGTCGCTCGTCGAAGCACACATGGAGCGCATCTCCTTTCTGCGCGGCACGCTGGCCAACGTCGATGCCTCGGGCGCGCGATGGGTCGATGTCGGCTGCGTGGAGACGCAGCTCTATGGCATCAGGCTCGTCGGGGCCACGCTGATCCGCTGCCGCTTCTCCGACCCACGGCCGAACACCGCCGTCGAGCTGACACGCGCCAAGCTGAGCGGAGCCGTGCTCATCGATTGCAACCTGTCCGGAGCCAATCTGTACCGCGCCGACCTCGCCGGCGCGTTGTTCGTGCGCTGCGATCTTTCGGGCGCTACCCTCACCGGAGCAGAAGCCACTGGTGCTCGGCTGGTCGGCTGCCAAACCATCGGCGCCGATTTACCCGATGCGCTGCGTGACCAGCGCGAAGGTGCCCTCGCGGGGAGAACCGAATGAACGATCCACAACAGATTCGTCGCGCCCTCACGGACATCCGGCGCGCGCTCGATAGCTTTTCGCGTGACTCGCTCGCCGAGGTGCTCGCGCTCGTGTTCAAGGAATACGTCGTCGAGGGCTCGCAACCCTTGTCCTCGGCAGGCAACGTGCTCGATGCGCGCACCGACATCGAGGGCATGGCATTTCCAGAACTCATGGTCTGGTTGCAGACCCACGTCGATTGTCCGGAGCTTGCGCTCTTCGAGGTCACCGGCGCCGACGTCAGCGTTCGTTCCGATGGTCGTAGCATCCGCCTACAAGCACGTCCTGCCGCGGTCGCACTCCCAACCACTACGGTGGTGGTCGCGCCCATGCCGCAGCCGCCCGTTGCTGCACCGCAAGCGGCTGCGCCTGCCGCGCAGGCCAAGGAAGAGCCGAGCCCATCGGACACCGGCACGCGCTTCTCCCTGCTGGAAGTAGACTAGCGTCGTGAGCGCGGTCGCTCGTCGCTACTTCCTGCGCGGACGCGAAGCACGCCTCCGGGGTGATGCGCCAGCCGCGCGCGAGGCGTTCTCTGCCGCGGTCGAGCTGTGCCCGAGCTTCCTCGAGGCGCGGATCGGCCTCGCGATGGTGCAGCTGCGCGACGATCCACCGCGTGCCACCACCACGCTGCGCGGAGGCCTCGGCCAGTCGCCGCGCGGGCGACGGCGCCGCATCCTCCTCGAGGCGCTCGGTGAAGCGCAGATCTTGAGCGGTGATTTTCCCGGCGCCGACACCTCACTCACCGAGGCCGCCACCTTGCCTGGTGCTGGCCCCGAGCTGTGGCTGCGCATTGCCCGGTTGCGCGCGCGGACACGTCGCTACGCAGATTCGTTCGCCGCGTTCACTCAGGCGGCCACGCTGCGCAAGAGCTGTTGAAGCTAGACTTCCGAGACGCGGACCAAGACCACCGTGGTGTTGTCCACGCCGCCATTGGTCAGGGCAGCGCGCACCATCGTGTCGCAGCACTCGTCGAGCGAGCCATTGGAGCCGTCGAGGAGCATCTCCTTCAGCATCCAGTCGTCGACCATGTCGGTGAGGCCGTCGCAGCACAGCAAGAAGATGTCGCCGGCCTCGAGGGAGATCTTGCGGTGATCCACTTCGACGCCGTCGCGCAGGCCCACCGCGCGCACGATGACGTTCGCGTTCGGCGGACCGAAGCGAATCGCCAGCTCGGGGTTCTCTTCGTAGAGGTTGATGAGCGAGTGGTCGCGCGTGATCTGCTCGAAGTTGCCCTGGCGCAGCCGGTAGATGCGGCTGTCTCCCACGTGGCACACGTGCATGAAGTTGCCTTCACCCCGCAGCGCCACGACGGTGGTGCCCATGTTGTGCAGAGCGGGCTCGGCCTTGGCCTTCCCGAACACGGCGTTGTTCGCGGCACGGATCGCCGTGACCAAGATGTCGGTGTCGTCCTCGGTGGGGGCCGGATTCTTGGTGCGCACGACCTCGGACATGGTGGCGACGGCGAGCTGGCTCGCGACCTGACCACCGACGTGGCCGCCCATGCCGTCGCACACGACGTAGAGCCCGTACGCCGGCTCGAGCAACATCGCGTCTTCGTTCTTCTCCCGCACCAGCCCTACGTCGGTCTTACCAGCACTCTCGAGGGCGATGGGCATCTCGCCAAAATGCTATTTCACCCAAAGACAAGGTGTCAACGCACATGACCTCTATCGGAGTGTTGTCGGTGCACCTCGACGGCGCGCCGTGTGCGGTCGCTTGTCCTTTCTGCTACCTGGGTGCCCGGCAAGCGGCCGAGCCGCTGATCGGGCTTGGGCTCGGGCTCGGGCGTGGCGCGCGCGCGCGGGCCTCGAAGAAGGCCCATTCTGTCGACCAGCTGGAGCGAGCGATCGATCGGCTCGCGTTCGCCGAGCTCGCCATCGCGGTGAGCGAACCGGTGGACGAAGTCGCGGTCGCGCGGCTCTGTGCTGCCGCCGCGCGCCGGGGTCTGCCCGCCACGCTCACCACCACGATCGAGGTCGCCGCTGCCCATCCGCAGCTGTTGCACCACGCACAGCGCCTCAACTTCAGCGTCGACGCCTGGAAGATAGGCGGCGATGCCCCGAAGATCTTGCGCGTCGTGCGACGCGCTGCCGCGGCCGCTCGCTCCGCGAAGGCCGAGCTGGAGATCATCGCGCTCGCCACGCTGGCGACGCCTACGTTCGCCTCGCTCCTCGTCGAGGAGGGCCTGCTCGGCGCGCTGGTCGACCTTCCCGAGCTGACCGGCGTCGCACTGAGCGCGCTCAAGCCGCCACCGCCGTTCTGCGATCGCGCGTTCTGGCTGCGCACGCTGGCCGCGTTGAGCTCGCTGCTCAATCGAGCGCTCGACCGCCGGCTGTTCCTCGACTGCTACGTTGCCGCTCGTCTCCTCGAGCTCGGCGGGTGTCCGGGTCGCGCAGATCTCTCGCCGGGCATGAACGGCATCGCGTTCCGTTCGTGCGTCTACGCAGCACGACCCGACTACGAGATTGGCGACTCGACGACCCCTTCATACGAGGCGCCTTCGGTGTGCCCGTTCGACACGCGACTATGAGATCTAGACGAAGACCTCGCGTCGCGGCGCCTCGTCGTCGAGCCAGGGCCGCCATGGCTCCCGCAGGAAGGCGCGCCACTCGTTCTGCCGCCGCGTGATCGCTTCGCTCAACGTCTCCGTCGTCACGGGCGCTTCTCGTCGCTGCGATTCCTGGATCAGCTCGAACGCTCGGCGCGCCCCAGGGTCGAGCCCCGTCTCCATGCGGTGGTAGGCCCTCGGCTCGGAGAACACCGGACGGAACAGGTCACGCAGCAACGCCTGAGGAACGGGATCGTGAAGCATGTCCCACATGGCCGCGGGGATAGGGGCCTCGTGCACATCGAGGAAGCCCGTGCGCCACACCGCGGGATCGAGGTGCGTAGGCATCTCTCGCAGGTACGTGACCGTCGGTGGCGTGCGGATCAGGTCGACATCGCGCCGCGCCTCGAGGCGCGCCACGAGCGCGGGATCCGCCGCTTGCACGACCCGCTCGCGCAACGTCTGCTTAGGCGCTTCTTCCGACGCATCGGGGGCCGACGTCTGCGCATCGTGGTCCGCAAGCTGTGCCTGGAACGCCGCGAGGAGCTCTTCCGGATCGTCGATCCCACCGCCAGGCACGAGGACCCCCTCTCAGAAAAAAGGTCGATGCGGAACGAAGAAGTGAGCAGCGAGCCCACCTCCGATGCCGAGCAGGATCCACGCGAGCCAGAAGAGCGCGCCAGCGGGTGCCGGCGGGAGGCTGGTCTGGCCGGCGAAAGTGATGTCCTCGGCACCGTTGAAGCCTTGAGCGACCTGCTGCTGCTGGTTCCAGTTCCCCGACGGAATGCTGTGCGGCAGACCAGCGGTGCCCGCGGGCAAGCCACCTTCGGGCAAGACCATCGTTCCGCCCGGATGGCCCGAAGGCAGCACGCGGTCGCCCATCAGCACGGGCGCGCCCGGCGGAGGCAACGCCTGCGTTCGCGGATGCGATTGCAGATACGGATCGGAGCTGCTGACGGCAGAGCGAGGTGGCGGCGTAGCGACGCGATTCCCGCTTCCGTAGCCGCCGAGCTCTGTCATCACTTGTTGTGACAGCTGCTCGAGCTCGGTCGCCGATTGCGGACGACGCTTCGGGTCCTTCTCGAGCGTGCGCATCACCAGGCTCGCCAGCGCTGGTGGTACGCCCTGCATCGGCGGCGGCGCATTGCGCAGGTGCATCATCACCACCTCGGTGGGGATGGTGGCTTGGAATGGAGGACGTCCCGTCAGCATCTCGTAGGCGACGATGCCGACCGCGTAGAGATCCGACGCTGGCCCGAGCGGAATCCCGCGCCCTTGCTCGGGGCTCATGTATGCGGGCGTGCCGAACACCACGCCGACGCGCGTGAGCTGTGCGTCGGGTGAGTCACTCTTGGCGACGGAGAAGTCGAGCACCTTCACCATGTCACCACCGCCCTTCATGTCCACGAGGAACACGTTGTCCGGCTTGATGTCTCGATGGATGATCCCCATCATGTGCGCCTCGGCGAGCGACGCGCTGATCTGCGAGACGATCTGCAACACGCGCACGGGCTGCATGCGCCCCGAGCGCTCGATCTCCGCGCGCAGCGATCGACCGTGCAGGTACTCCATGGCGATGAAGAGCAGCCCCTCTCGTGTCTGCCCGAAGTCGAGCACGCGGACGGTGTTGGGATGCTCGAGCTTGCAAGCGGCGCGCGCTTCGTTCTGGAAGCGCTTCATCCACTGAGGGTCGGTGGAGACATGGGCGCCGAGGACCTTCACGGCGATGATGCGGTCGACCGAGAGTTGCTTGGCGCGATAGACGACGCCCGTGCCACCGTCGCCGACGCGCTCGAGGATCTCGAAGCGATCGGCGAGGACCTTGCCGACGAGCGGATCGTTGCCGCCCGCTGCCACCCTAGCGCACCGTGATCGCGACGCGGGTGTTCTTGCCGATGGTGCCGATGGAGGCGCGCGCGACGCTCTTGCGCTCATCGAGCACCTGCGTGATGCGGAAGCTACCGCCCGACAACGGATCCTCTCCCGACGGGCCGGTGAGGATGTTACCGCTCATGCCGACCTTCACGCCGGCGCCCGAGCCCTTGTCGATGTGGATGGTGAGCGACCCACCTTCGCGATACGCGCTGACGATGTGACCTTGGATGGTCTCCTGCGGCGGATCTTCCTTGGGGATGTGCTTCGGCTTCGGCTCGCGTGGCGTCGCCTCACGTGGCAGCGGCACCGGGATGACCGGCACCTCGGCCGGCAGATCCGGTGGCGTGTCCCACTTCGCTTCCATCGTGTAGACACTGCCGTCGTCGGGCTTCGGCGCCGACACGCGGATGTAGAACACGCCCGGATGATCGATCTGCGTCAGCAACATCTTTTGCGTGGAGCCGGGCGCTCTCGTCGGAGAAGCGGAGATCTGTTTTCCGAACTCGTCGAAGACGTCGACCATGAGGTCGCTCTTGGCGTTGTCCCAGTGCAGCTCGGCGGCGAGCACGTTGGGTGGGCCCTTCAACGTCACCACGAACCAGTCGGTGCGATCTTGCTGGACGAAGCTGACCTCATCGGTGCGCGACTTGTTGGTGCGCAACACGTTGGCGCCGGAGCGCTTGCCGTCGGGGCCCGAGCGCTTGTCGGCGTCGAAGTTGGGTGGAAAGCGATCGTCGCAACCGCCGGCGACCGCCAGCACCGCGAACACCAGCAATACGAACATAAGAGGAGACGCAAGAGCTCGGGTCATGGGAAGGCGCATCTATCGTAACGCACTCTCATCGTGATCGACCTACCTCAGGTTCAGGACCACCCGCTTGTTCTTGCCGGGGGGGTTCTTGAGGTTGGTGCGTGCAATGCTCTTGTTTCCGTCCACCACCTGGCTGACGGTGAGCTCCCCGTGGTCGAGTAGCCTTTCGCCTTCGGGGCCCTCGAGCATCACGCCCGACATGCCCTGGTGCACCTTCTGCGAGGAGCCCTTGTCGATATAGAGCACCCACCCCGGACCGTCGCGGTAGGCGCTGATCACGGTGCCGAGCAGCTTGGTCGGGTCCGTCAGCAGGGTGATCGGAACGAGCGGCGTGCCCGGCTGCGTCGGTGCGATGGGAGGATTGTTCGTCGGTGGCGGCTGCACCTGCGCGACCGCCGGGGGACCGGCCCACCGCACGTTGAGCGTGTAGATCGACTTGTCCTTCTCGCCCGGTGCTTTCACCCGCACGTAGTAGGTACCGAGGCGCTGGATGGACACGAGGATGCGCCTGACGCTCTGGCCTTCCATCCGTGGCGGATTGCGACCGATGTTGACGCCGAATGCGTCGAACACGTCGAGATCGACGTTTGCCTTCTCGTCGTCCCAGAACAGCTCGAAGGTGGCGACGCCGGCCTTGCCCTGCAGCTCGAACTTCCGCCAATCCTCGCGATCGCCCTTCTTGTTGTCGAGCTTGTCGTTGAGGGGCGTGTTGATGGCGGACTCTTTGGCGTGGAGGCGGTCATCGTCGTCGCCTTTGCCCTCTTCTTCGGCTTTCTTGCCGGTGAGGAGGTCCTTGGCAGAAGTGCCCATGCCCTTCAGCTGGTCGCCGGTGCCCTGCGCTTGTTGCACGCCACCCATCCCCGTTTGCACACCGCCTTGCGCAGCGGACATGGCGGAGCATCCACAAACGGCAACGCCGACGCCTATCCCGGCGACGACCGCGACGGCACAAGCGCTGGAGAAGGAAGACACGAAGGCCCTGATGCTGCGTCGGTTCATGTTCGACGACCGCTCCCCAGTGTGACATCGACAACAACGAGGCAACCGGGCGGAATCGGTGACGTTCTGTTCGTCCGCAGACCGCCGCTCGGTCGGAGTTTCATCGAAGTTTTATCGCCTTTTTAGCTGCGATATCAGCTGGTAAGTATCCGCCGCTGCCTGGCGCTCGTCAAGGAAGCGGGGTATGGTTGTTCGTCGGTGCCCGGTCCTCGTTTCACCGGCCAGCGCAAATGAGTAGCCCCAAGAAGCCGTCAGCGGACCGATCAGCGGATTTGGCCGAAACGCTGCTCGCGAACCCAGTTCCGGGTTCCGGGGGTGGTGCGGGCCCCGACCGACGTACGGCGGCCTTGCCGCACGCGCCGGTTCCGACCTCCGCGCCGCACGACCGAACCATGACGTTCGATCCGTCCGCTCTCCAAGAGGCGCAGACGCGCAACCGGCCGTCGATGCCAACGGTGTTGACGCCGCAGAAGCCAGTGCCGGCCGCCTACCAGAGCCCGGGTATGGGCATCCCAGCCACGGCGGCGCCTTCGCCTCGCCCGGGACCGCCGCGTCAGCAACGTGCGGTCGCGCGCTGGGTCGTCGGTCCGCTGATCGCAGCCGTGGTGGGTTTCGCCACGCTTCTGACCGCGGGCTTCATCCAGGGCGCGCATCCAACGCCCGTCACGCGAGGCAAGCTCAACATCTCGAGCGAGCCCGAAGGCGCGACGGTCCTCATCGAAGGCAAGGTTCATCCGCACGCGACACCGATGGTGATCGAAGGCGAAATCGGCGCGACCTTGCACGTGGGCTTCAGGCTCGATGGCTACCTCGATCGGGACGCCGAGGTCTTCGTCGGCGAGGGAGAGCGACCGTTCCGCGTGAAGCTCGATCGACGGGATGCGCCGACCGCGACGCCGACACCGACGAAGGACCCGGACAACGAAGACATGTTGGCGCCGACGCCGATCCCAACGAAGCGCGACAACGACCGACCCGTGCGAAAGAAAGAGCCCGTCAGCAAGCGCGAGAAGCCGCCGAATAACAACGACACCATCGCGCCCGTCATGGGGGGCACCGGTACCTTGTCGGTGCACGTGCGGCCATGGGCCATCGTCTACATCGATGGTGCGAAGATTCGGCAAACCCCGGTGTCGGGCCACAGCCTCACCGCGGGACTGCACTCTGTCGAGCTCGTGAACGACGGTCTCCACAAAAGGGAGAAGGTCACCGTCGAGGTTCGCGCGAGCTCGAACGAGGAGATCCACCGCAACTGGGAGTAGCCTGGCGCAACTGGGAGTAGCGCCAGCGCGCGATGCTTCGGTCAGTTGCTGTTGGGACGTCGCCGGCGCGCCACCCAGGTGCCACGTTGAGAGAGCAGCGCTTCGTGCTCCGCCGGCTCGGCTCCGGGCAGCTCCTTCATCGCGGTGTACAGTCGCTCGCGCTCGGCCTCGACGATGGGTGATTGCGCGACGGCATCGTGAAACGTCTGCCCGCCGCGGTCCACGATGCACTCCGCCTCGAGACGCACGGCAGCCGCGTCGCGCTCCGTCGGCGGCGCTTCGCGCTCGAGGAGCTCGTCGAGCGCCACGATGAGCTGCGAGAAGGGATGCAGCCAATCGAACGTCGCGTCGGACGTGAGGAGCTGGAGCAGCTCACCCGGTGGAATCGGTCGCCCCACCTGCGCTTGTCGGTTGTCGCGCGCGAGATCGATGAGGCCCTTGTGGAGACTCAGCAGGGACTCACGCACGGCGGAGATGCTGCGGGTCCAGGGCGACGCAGGTGGGGCGGCGGGCATCGCTGCAGCATAAGACGCCACAGGCCTCCCGGGCATCCACTTTTACGGGCACGCCCCGACGGCCCATGCGCCAGCACCCACGAGGTGCAGCTGGCGGCCGACGTTTAGGGCGTATCGCTGCTCGTCGAGGACGCCAAGCTCCGCGCGCGCTACGCAGTCGCCGAGCCAGGTGCCTCGGTGCCAGCCGTACCCGGCGCCACGAACGTGGGCATCGCGTTCGGCTCCAGCGTGGCACGCAGCGTCTCTTCGATCTTGCTGACGAACACGATCTCGAGCTCGTCACGCACGGACTTCGGAATCTCGATGGCGTCCTTCTTGTTTCGCTCCGGGAGCACGACGCGCTTCACGCCCGCGCGGTGTGCGGCCAGCACCTTCTCCTTGATGCCACCGACGGGGAGAACGGCGCCGCGCAGCGTGATCTCGCCGGTCATCGCGACGTCTGATCGCACCTTGCGGCCGGTGAGCAGCGACACCATGGCGGAGACGATTGCGTTGCCCGCCGACGGACCGTCCTTCGGCGTGGCACCGTTCGGCACGTGCAAGTGGAGGTCGATGTTGGCGAGGAAGTCTTGCGAGATGCCCAGCTCGCCGGTGTGGGATCGCACGTAGGACAACGCAGCCTGCGCCGACTCCTTCATCACGTTGCCCAGCTGGCCGGTGAGGACGAGGTTCCCCTTGCCGGACATCTGCGTGATCTCGATGAAGAGGATCTCGCCACCGGTGGGAGTCCACGCGAGGCCAACGGAAACGCCGGGCTCCTCGAGCCGCTCGGCGATCTCCGGGAACGCCTTGGGCGGTCCGAGGTAATCACCGAGCTCGGTCGGCTTCACCTCGCCGGGCAGGATCTCGCCCGAGGCGACCTTCACCGCGAGGCCGCGGATGACGCTGGCGATCTCGCGCTCGAGGTTGCGCACGCCTGCTTCGCGTGTGTACTGCTCGATGATCGTCGACAACGTCTCCGGGCCGAACGTGACCGCCTCGGGAGGCAGACCATGCTCCTTGAGTTGCTTCGGGAGCAGGTGCGAGGTGGCGATGGCCACTTTTTCATCGCGCGTGTACGACGGGATCTCGATGATCTCCATGCGGTCGCGCAGGGGACCGGGCACCGAGCCGAGGTCGTTGGCGGTCGCGAGGAACATGACCTCCGAGAGGTCGAACGTGATTTCGAGGTAGTGATCCGAGAACGTGTTGTTCTGCTCGGGGTCGAGGACCTCGAGCAACGCCGACGACGGGTCGCCGCGGAAGTCAGCCGAGAGCTTGTCGATCTCGTCGAGCATGATGACCGGGTTCTTCACGCCGGCCTTCTTCATGGACTGGATCATGCGACCGGGAAGCGCGCCGATGTACGTGCGGCGGTGGCCGCGGATCTCGGCCTCGTCCCGCACGCCGCCGAGCGACATGCGCACGAACTCACGACCCAGGGCCTTCGCGATGGAGCGACCGAGCGAGGTCTTGCCGACGCCGGGCGGTCCGGCGAAGCAGAGGATTGGCCCCTTCTTCGACTTGGCGAGCTTGCGGACGCCGAGATACTCGAGGATGCGCTTCTTCACTTTCTCGAGACCATGGTGGTCGGCTTCGAGCACGGCGCGCGCGGCGGTGATGTCGAGCCGATCTTCCGAGCGCTTGGACCACGGCAGATCGAGGATCCACTCGAGGTACGTACGAGCGACGGTGTACTCACCCGCTTGCGGCGGCATGTTGCGCAGACGCGATAGCTGACGACGCGCGGCCTTCTCGGCCTCCTCGGGCAGCCCCGCAGCCCGCAGGCGCTCCTCGAACTCGTCGAGCTCACCCGACTCTTCGCCTTCGCCCAGCTCCTCTTGGATCGCCTTCATGCGCTGGCGAAGCACCACCTCGCGCTGTTGCTTGGAAAGCTCGTCGCGGACCTGCGTGTCGATTTTCGCCTTGACCTCGAGGACCTCGACGCGGTGTTGCAGCGCAGCGAGCACTGCCGCGAGGCGCTTCTCCACGTCCAGCTCCTCGACGAGGGCCACGCGCTCGTTGACGGGCAGGTCGAGCGGTGCGGCGCTGACGTCGGCCACGCGCCCCGGCTCCTTGGCCGATTCGATCTGACGAATGGTCTCGTCGCTCGTGGAAGACGTGCTGCCGTGCAGCTTCTTGTACGTGTCGCGTACCTGCGTGGCCAACGCCTCGGCTTCGGCGGTGGCGACGTGGGTCTCGGACAGCTTCTCGCTCTCGGCAACGAGGAACGGCTCGCTCTGCACGAAGCTGGTGGTGCGGCGACGATCGAGCCCACGCAACACGACGGACAAGCGTTGCGCGGAGAGGCGCACCACCTTCAACACCTCTGCCTCGACCGCGGTGTCGTGCAGGTCGGCTGGCGTGGGATCTTCGGTCTCAGGAGACCGCTGCGTAATGGTGAGTAAGCGCGAAGGACTCTGCGCGAGCACGTCTTCGATGAGCTTCATCGAGCTGGGGCGCCCGACCTCTGCGGTCAGGACTGCGCCAGGGAACAGGACCAGGTTGCGGAGTGGCAGCACGGGCAGGGTGCCGCTGCTACGAGATTTGTTGGCCATGATGCGAACGTAAGACGACGGCGAGCTAGATGCAATCGCATCGCTTGGGTGTGAAACTAGGCCTTCGGTCGCAACAGCTGAGCGAAGCGTTCGAGGGCCTCTTGGGCCTCGGGCGTGAGGATCGTGGGCAGCTCGATGGCGACGTTGGCGTAGAGATCGCCACGGTTGCTCTTGCCGTCGCCTGCGCCGGTCGCGGCTTTGGCGCCGCCGGCGATGACCGCACCCTTGCCGCGGAGGCGCAGCTTCTTGCCGCTCGACGTGTTGGGCGGCACGGTGAGCGACAACGTGGTGCCTTCGAGCGTGGGCACGTCGGCCTTGCCCCCGAGCAGCGCCACGTCGAGCGGGACCGGCACGTCGACCTCGATGTCCTGCGCGGCATCGGCGCGACGACGAAAGCGTGGATGCGGACGCTCGGTGATCTCCACGATCAGATCGCCGGGCGGGCCACCGCGAGGGTTGGACTGACCTTGCCCACCGAGGCGGATGCTCTTGCCCGAGGTGATGCCGGCGGGGATCTTCACCTTCAGCGAGCGGTGACCGTCGACGGAGATGGTCTTCTCGCTGCCGAGCGCCGCGTCGGGGAGGTCGACCTCGAGGCGAGCCTGGATGTCCGCTCCCTTCTGCGGACCGCGCTCTGCTCCCGCACCGCCGCGCGCTTGCTGGCCGCCAAACATGTTGCCGAAGATGTCGCCGACGCCACCGCCGCTTCCGCCACTATCAGGTCGCGCGGTGCGACCGGCACCGCGACGAGGCGCGCCACCGAACTGCGCGAAGAGCTCGTCGAGATCGATGCCGCTCATGTCGACGTTGGGTGCGCCACCGCCACCATAGCTGGCACGACCACCGCCCGCGAACGGGTTGCGGCGCGTGGTGTCGTACTCGGTGCGCTTCTTGGCGTCGGAGAGGACCTCGTACGCCTCGGAGATCTCCTTGAACTTGATTTCCTTGGCCTTGTCCCCGCCCGTCGCGTCGGGGTGATACTTCTTCGCGAGCTTGCGATACGCCTTCTTGATCTCGTCAGGGTTCGCGGTCTCGGCGACACCGATGGTCGAGTAGTGATTCTTGATCGCAGCCATGTGGGTATGAGCAGTCCTTTACGAGACTGAGCTTAGCTTAGCCTGGCCCTGCATGACGGTGCCGAACTCCAGGCCGCTGCCGTCGGCCTTGACCTGCGCGAAGATGTGGTCGCCCGGTTTGTAGTCGCCCGCGATGATCCGTGTCGCCAGTGGGTCCTGCACCCAGCGCTGGATGGCGCGCTTGAGAGGCCGCGCACCGTACGCGGCGTCGTAGCCTTGCTGCACCAGGAAATCGAGGGCGGCCGGCTTGAGCTCCAGCTGGAAGCCGCGTTCGGCAACGAGCTTCTGCAACCGCTGCAGCTGGATCTCGACCACCACGCGCAGCTCCTTCTGGCCGAGCTTGTGGAACACGATGATGTCGTCGATCCGGTTCAAGAACTCCGGCTTGAAGGCGGCACGCAGCGCACCGTCGATCTGGGTCTTCACTTCCGGATCGTCCACGTTGTCGACGTCGCGGATGAACTGCGAGCCCACGTTCGAGGTCATGATGACCACCGTGTTCTTGAAGTCCACCGTGCGGCCTTGCCCGTCGGTGAGGCGCCCGTCGTCGAGCACCTGCAACAGCGTGTTCCAGACGTCGGGGTGGGCCTTTTCGATCTCGTCGAACAGCACGACGGAGTACGGCCGACGACGGACGGCCTCGGTGAGCTGACCGCCCTCGTCGTGACCGATGTAGCCCGGTGGTGCACCGATGAGGCGCGACACCGCGTGCTTCTCCATGTACTCGCCCATGTCGATGCGGACCATGTGCGTGTCGTCGTCGAACAAGAACTCCGCCAGCGCACGGGCGAGCTCCGTCTTTCCGACGCCCGTCGGCCCGAGAAAGATGAACGAGCCGATGGGACGATTCGGATCCTGGAGGCCCGCGCGCGATCGACGTACGGCGTTCGCGACCGCTGCGACTGCCTTCTCCTGACCCACCACGCGGGTGTGCAGACGGTCTTCCATCTGCGTGAGGCGAGCGACCTCGCCCTCGAGCATCTTCTCGACGGGGATGCCGGTCCACTTTGCGACCACCGCGGCGATGTCCTCTTCGGTGACCTCTTGGCGCAAAAAGGAGACGCCGTCTTTGCGATCCGCCTCGAGCGCGGTGGTCGCGTCCTTCAGCTTGCGCTCGAGCTCGGGCAGCTTGCCGTAGCGCAGCTCGGCGGCCACGTTCAGCTCGCCGCGGCGTTGGGCGAGCTCGCTGTCGGTCTTCGCTTGATCGATGGCTTCGTTGGTCTGGCTCACGGCCGCGATGAGCGACTTCTCGCGCTGCCAGCGCGCCTTCATCCCATCGACCTTCTCGGTGAGCTCGGCGATCTCGCGCTCGACGTCTTTGCGACGCTTCTTTGACGGCTCGTCTTTCTCTTTGGAGAGCGCTTGCTTCTCGATCTCGAGAGACACCATGCGGCGCTGGATCTGATCGATGGGCGTGGGCAGCGAGTCGATTTCCATCTTCAGTCGTGACGCCGCTTCGTCGACCAAGTCGATGGCCTTGTCGGGAAGGAAGCGATTTTGAATGTAGCGGTCGGACAACCGCGCGGCAGCGACGAGCGCGCCATCGCGGATCTGGATGCCGTGGTGCACCTCGTACTTCTCCTTCAGTCCCCGCAAGATCGCGACGGTATCTTCGAGCGAAGGCTCGCCGACGAACACGGGTTGGAAGCGACGCTCGAGCGCTTTGTCCTTCTCGACGTGCTTGCGATACTCGGTCAGCGTGGTGGCACCAACGCAGCGCAGCTCGCCACGCGCCAGGGCGGGCTTCAGCAAGTTGGCGGCGTCCTGCGCGCCTTCGGCTGCACCTGCGCCGACGATGGTGTGGATCTCGTCTATGAACAGGATGACCTTGCCGGCGGCCGACTCGATCTCTTTCAAGATGGCCTTCAAGCGATCTTCGAACTCGCCGCGATACTTGGTGCCGGCGACGAGCGCGCCGAGATCGAGTGACAAGACGCGCTTGTCCTTCAGGCCCTCGGGCACATCCCCTGCGATGATGCGCTGCGCGATGCCCTCGGCGATCGCGGTCTTGCCGACGCCGGGCTCACCGATGAGAACGGGGTTGTTCTTGGTGCGGCGTGACAGCACCTGGATCGATCGACGAATCTCCTCGTCGCGGCCGATGACCGGATCGAGCTTGCCCTTCCGGGCTTGGGCCGTGAGGTCGCGGGTGTATTTCTCGAGTGCCTGGTACTTCCCCTCGGGATTTTCGTCGGTGACCCGCTGCGATCCACGGACCTCGCCGAGCGCCGCCATCAGCGTGTCGTGCGTGAGGCCGGCCTCTTTGAGGAGGCGCGTGGCGGCGCCATGATCGGCCGCGACCATCGCGAGCAGCAAGTGCTCGGTGGACGTGAACTCGTCCTTGAACTTCTTCGCCTCGCGCTCGGCGGACTCGATGAGCTCTTTTGCCCTGCGACCCAGCCCCACCTCGAGCGAGCCCTGTTGACGCGGCAGGCGATCGATCTCTTGGGTGACGCGCACTGCCAACGCCGAGGTATCGATGCCCGTCTTGCTGACGAGCGCTGGAATCACGCCGTCCTCTTGCGCCAGCAGCGACGCGAGCACGTGCTCGGGCAGGAGCTCCGGTTGCCCCTTCTCCTGCGCGAGCGATTGCGCATGGCTGAGCGCTTCGCGTGTCTTCACTGTCAGTTTGTCGAGTCGCATCTGCGCAGGGTAAGCACGCCTACATTGTCGTCAATGGCGTGGCTACCAGCACCCGGGAAACACATGCTGCTGTCGTGAAGCTACAGCGAGGGCGTTCCCGAGAGCGCGATCGAGACCGAGCCCGATGACTGGTTGCCGACCACGTCGGGCGCATCGCCCGCGATGACGAGGTAGACCGTGCCTTGCGGCACGCCCGCAAAGCTGACGGAGCCCGAGGCGGTGCCGTTCGACTTCTTGCAGACGAGATTGGTGCCTGCATCGCACGGCAGCTGGGTGCCGTCCTTCGTGTAGATGGAGAAGTCGTGGTTGCCGATCTGGTTCCACTGCAACGTCAGGTCGGCCTTAGCGGTGAGCGTGAGCTCGATGACCGAGGTCTGTCCCCCCGGCGTCGTCGCGCAGGGCACGTTTGCCTGCACGCCGTTGTTGGCCGTTTGCACCAAGCGGAACGTGTTGGCGCCGGTGAGTGGGACGGGGTTGATGAGGTCGTCGGCACGGCATTGCGTTGCCGCGCAGCTCGGGTTGGTGGCGCACTTGCGATCGGCGCAGTCGGTCTTGCCGTTGCCGTCGTCGTCGATGCCGTTGTTGCAGATCTCGAGCACGCGATCGTCGCTGATCGACAACGTCAGGTCGACCGTGCCCTCCGAGCCCGGCTGATACCCCGCAACGACGACGTTGTAGGTGCCGGGATCGAGGTTCGGAATCGCGTAGCCGCAGCCGAACGGCAGCACCTTCGGGTCGGCGCACACCAGCTCGCTGAGGTCGCATTTGTCGCGCGGCCCTCCGGCCTGATAGAGCGCCAGCACGTGGTCACCGGTCTCCGTACAGTCGAACCCGATGGCCACACCGCTGGTGCCACCGATGGTGAGTTGCACCACCATGCCCTTGGCGCCGCCGCGCGAGCAGCTCGCGACGTAACCGGCCTGGCCGTTTTGCTTCACGTTCAACGAGGCCTGCTTGAAGTCGCCCACGTTGAGCGTGCCCAGGTTCACGTTCGGTTGGCAGTACGGTGCCGAGCAGCCTTCCACCCCGACGCACGCTGGATCTTGGCAATCGATGAGGCCGTTGCCGTCGTCGTCGATGCCGTTGTGGCAGAGCTCCTGCTGGCGATTCACGAACGCGCTGATGTTGGCGGTGACCATGCCTTCTTGCCCGGGCTTGAGCGCCTTCCAGATGAACGCGTACTCACCCGGAGGTTGCTCGCCGAAAGCGACGTTGTCGTTGGTGCGCCCCGACGGGTCGTAGCAGGAGAGTGGGTTGACGTCACACGGCGAGCCCGGATCGGGCAGGCGCACGAGCTCGAGCACGTGATCGCCGCTCTGGCTCCACTCCACGAGGAGGCCCGCGGTCTGTTGTAGCGTGAAGCGTACGACGACGTCCTTGCCACCGGCCGTTGCTTGGCAGCTGAGGTTGTTGTTGGAATCGGCACCGTTCGTATCGAAGCTCGCCGTCTTGCCGGGGCCATTCACCACCAGCGCGCCGAGGTTGATGTCCACGGAGCACTGCGAGTTGATGCAGTTGGCCGCGGTCGCGCAGCTGGCTTCTTGGCAATCGATGAGACCGTTGCCATTGTCGTCGACGCCGTTGTTGCAGATCTCGGGCATGCTCGGCGTGGACAGTGTGATGCTCACGGAGCCTTGCCCGGCCGGCGCGAATGCCTGCGCGATGATGTAGTAGTCGCCCGCTGCTAGACCTGGGTACGGATGCACACCACTTTGCGCGCCCTTCGGGTCGTAGCACTCGATGGGATTGGCGGCGCACGGTTGGTTCACGCCCGCCCGGAACAAGCCGAACACGTGGTCTTCGCCCTTCGCCTGGGTGTAGGACAGCGACACGTCGGTGGTGGCCGCGAGCGTCACGCGGCCGACGATCATGCCACCGCCACCCGGTGCGCACGGCGTCGTGACGACGTCGACGGTGCCGGTGGTGCTGACCGTTTTGGTGACCGTCGAGCCCATGCCTTGCAGCGTGCCGAAGTCGACCGTGGGCATACAGCGCAGGTCCTTGCACTCGGGCTTGTCGACACAGACCGGCAGCGCGCAGTTCGGTGGCGCGGGGCAGGCGAGGATGGAGCAGCCTGGGAAGGCATTGCAGTCGCTGTCCTTGCAGTCGATCAAGCCGTCGTCATCGTCGTCGATGCCGTTGTTACAGACCTCCGTGCCGGGTATGCGGCAGCGCGGATCGCCGACACACTCGGGCTTCATGCAGTCGTTCTTGCTGGCGCACGGGTCCATGAAGCCGTCGGTACCGCCATCGCCCTTCATGTCGGGGTTCTGGCAGAACAGCGCGCCCTGGCAGACACCACACGCGCAGCAACCGGCTTTGTCGCAGCCTTGTTGCGCGCACTGCGTGCAGCTCGCGGGCCCATCGGGGTTGGCGTCGATGCTGCCGTCGGTGCCGCCGTCCGTGTGGACGCACGTGCCGTCGGCGTTGACCTTGCCGTCGGGACAATCCTGCGGGCTTCCGAACAGGAAGCTCGATCGTCCGCAACCGCTCAGCACCACGCTGCTCGCAGTTGAGAGGAACAACAGGCAGAGCAACCCAATGCGAAGCCCAACCAGACGAGACCCGATGCGAGCGAGCATACAGCACCTCCAGAACGGACGGACGCTACCATGAAGCACTGCCTCGTCGAGCACCGACATGATGCACTCAGTTTTTTGAGGGGGCAGCGACGTGGCTGTCGCGATCCGGATCGTTGGCTACGCTGGCTTGTGGCGCAGCTCGATGAGGTGCTCCTCGCTGGCGGGCCCATTGGCCTTGCGCAGCTCGGCTGCCGTCGCGTGGACCACGAGCGCCGCGCGGTCGGCGGCGATGCGCAACGCGTGGTCCCCTTGAATCCCTTTCTTGCCGATGTGGCTATCGCCCATCACCACGAAAGCGTAGCCTTCCGGCCGCAGCACGCGCGCCATTGCAGCGACCGCTTGATCGAGCTCGGTCTGCCACATCGCAACGGCGATCTCGGGGATCGCAGAGCGCTCCTCTGCTTTGCGGCGCGATCCCAGCTCGTTGTCGCGCAGCGCGGTATCGTTCAGCTCGAGCCAGCCGAGGCGACGGATGTGGTGGTCAGCATAGTCGTAGGTACCGAGGTACGGCGGCGACGTCACGATGAGGTCGACGCTGGCATCCGCCACGTGCTTGAGCCGCCGCGCATCGCCCTTTTGCACGAGAGGGCTCGGCGCGCCCGGCGGCACCAGCTCCCACAGGTCGCGTAGGCCCTTCACCAGCTCCTCGGCTTTGCGCTGGAACAACCGCGACGCGAGGCCCTTTCCGATGGTGCGTTCCTGCAGACCGGGCGCAGTCTCCGACGACTGGCGCGAAACTTTGATGAGGAGCGACGAGAAGCACAGGAGCATCGCTCGACGCAGCAGCGCACCGACGGGACCACCGGGTGGCGCATCGATGAGCTCGCGCAGTCCGACCAGCTCGCGGAAAACGTGGGGCGCATACATCGTGGGGTCGTCCCATTGCTCTCCCGAGGACTTGGTCCGCGTCCGCGCTTTCACCCGGGCCCAGCTCGCCTCGCCGATCTGCTTCGTGCGTTCGAGCAGCTCGTCGGGCAAACGACGATGCGCATCCGTCGGTGCGAGCGCCTTGATGCGAGCCAGCTCGAGCGCGAGCGGGTTGAGGTCGCTGCCCACCCCGCGGCAGCCCGCGAGCAACGCTTCGACGAGGGTGGTGCCCGATCCGCAGAAAGGGTCGCACACCGTCATGCCGGGCTTCGCGCGCGCCGCCAACAGCGTGCGAACCAGCACGGGATGGAACCGCGCCGGGTAGCTATGGAAGCCGTGCGTGAGCTGACGCGGATCTGCTTCTTGCGCTCGGGCGAACGCGCGCGCCAGGAGGAGCGCGGCCTCACGATCGCCGTCGGTGCGCAGGCCCTGCGCGGAAGCTGAGAGCGCGCGACGCACGCGCGGTCTAGGATCTGTCGTCCGTGGCTGCGGGTTATCGGTTCGAGGCGGTCGTGGCATGTGAGCGGGTGGGAGTGTACCGGAGCCGCGCCCGTGGTATAGACGCGGCTGCGTTGAACCGAAGCGCACCGGTCGGCACTTCGCGGCTCGGTGTGTACGGCCGGCGTGCCCAGCTCTCCGCGGCAACACCGCGGCTGCTGGTGCCAATCACGAGGGGAACCGATTCGAATGGCGCCGACCAAAAAGACCAAGAAACCCGTCGCTGCCAAGAAGCCGGCGGCCAAGCCTGCTGCGAAAAAACCACCTGCCAAGCCCGCACCCAAGGCGGCCGCCAAGCCTTCGGCGAAGGCGTCCGTCGCCAAAGCGGCAGCGAAGCCGGTCGCCATGGCGGCCACGAAGAAGCCGCTCGCGGCCACGAAGAAGCCGATTGCGGCATCGAAGAGGCCCATCGCCAAAGCGGCAGCGAAGCCGGGGAAGGCCGCCGCCAAAGCGGCGCCGAAAGCGGCGCCGAAAGCGGCGAAGAAGGCGCTCGCGGTCGCGAAGAGGCCGGTCGTGGTCGCGAAGAAGCCGGTCGCGGTCGCGAAGAAGAAGAAGAAGCCCGATGCCGTCGTCGAGGATTCGGCCGCGGACAGCTGGGAAGCCAAGACCCGCGTCGATGTCGAACCCATCGGTGCGGACGCCCCGGCGTCAGCGGGGCGCGCGCTCCCCGGCGAGCCGTTGTTGTCGCGCGACCGCGGCGCGGGCCCGGCACGTCGTCCGGCGCGCGGTGACGCCCGCGCGACGGACCCTGCGAAGAAGCCGGAGGCTGCACCCGTCGCCGCGCCGGCCGCACCGGAGAAGCGTACCGATCCACTCTGGGGGGCGCTGACCAGTCGTCCTCCGACGGCCACCGAGATCGCGGCGAAGGCATTCTGGGCTGGCGGAAGTCCACCACCGCCGCGGACGTTCGACCGACCGCCTCCGGGTCCCGTGGCGCCGGTCCCACCGTCGGGCGGTGGCCAAGCGCCGGGCATGGATGCGCACGGCGGAGGCGGAGGTCGTCGTCGCCGTCGTCGCCGTCGTGGAGGGGGCGGTGGAGGTGGAGGTGGTGGTGGCTTCGGGCAAGCCGAGCACCGCCATGCACCACTCGATCCCGCTGTCGAGGCGCTGCGCGCGGCGCAAGCAGCGGACCCCATCTATCGTCGCCTCCGTCGTCAATTCAACCTTCGTGATTTTCGTCCCGGACAGGAGCCGATCATTCGCGCGCTCCTCGAGGGCCGCAACGTGCTCGCGGTCATGCCGACCGGTGCGGGCAAGTCGCTGACCTATCAGCTCACCGCGTTCGAGCTACCCGGCGTGACCATCGTCGTGTCCCCGCTGCTCGCGCTCATGAGCGACCAATTGCAGAAGCTGCGCCGTGCCGGCGTGGTCGGCGCCCGTCTCGACTCCACCGAGACCGCCAAGGAGAAGCGCGCCACCCTCGAGCGCATCGACAAGGGTAGCCACAAGATCATCTACGCCACCCCGGAGCGTGTCGCGTCGGGGGCGCTCATCGAGCAGCTCGGTGCGCAAAAGGTCGGCCTGTTCGTCGTCGACGAAGCCCACTGCGTATCCGAGTGGGGTCACGATTTCCGTCCCGCGTACCTCGGCCTGAAGCAGTGCATCACCGACATGCCGTCTGCCTACCCAGACCGCCGTCCTCCGGTGCTCGCGCTCACCGCCACGGCCACGCCGCAGGTCTCCGAAGACATCTTGAAGCAGCTGGCGCTGACAGACCCGCTCAAGATCCACACCGGCTTCAACCGTCCGTCGCTCACGTTCGACGTGCGCTTCGCCAACGACCTGAAGCAGCAGGTTCGCCGCCTCATCCGCTTGGTTCGCCGCATCAAGGGCCCGGGCATCGTGTACTGCTCGACGGTGCGAGACGTGGAGGCGCTGCATGGCGTGCTGCCGAAGCTGGGCCTCAAGGTGGGCATGTACCACGGCAAGATGACGACGAAGGAGCGCGAGGAGTCGCAGCGCAACTTCATGCGCAACCAACCGCGCATCATGATCGCGACCAACGCGTTCGGTCTCGGCGTCGACAAGCCGGACATCCGCTTCGTCATCCATTGGAACATCCCGGGATCGATCGAGTCCTACTACCAGGAGGCCGGTCGTGCGGGCCGTGACGGCAAGCCGTCGCGCTGCATCCTCCTCTACAACCCGAACGACGAGGCCGTGCAGGAGTTCTTCGTCGGTGGCAAGTACCCGACCAAGACCGAGATGCGGCAGATCATCTTCGGCTTGTCGGCGGGCGAGGGCTCCCTGAAGGAGATCGCGTTGCGTGCGGCGACGTCGCAGCAAAAGGCCCGCGTCGTACTCGGCGTCCTCAAGGATCGCGGCATGGCCGAGGAGCTTCCCGGCAACATCTGGCTCGCCACCGGGGAGGCCCCCGACGAGCTCACCATCGGGCGCGCCGCCGAGGAGTACCGCAAGCGCCGTGAAGGCGACCGCGGCAAGCTCGAGTGGATGATCAGGTACGCCCGCTCCACGAAGTGCCGTGCGCGACTCTTCCTCGAGTACTTCGGCGAGACCGACCTGCCGATGTGCTCCCGCTGTGACAACTGCAAGAAGCACGGCGCGGAGGCCGACAAGGAAAAGACCGTCGACCTCATGTCTCCCGTCGAGATCGAAGAGATGGAAGAGGACAAGGACGCCGATCCGGAGCCGCACTTCCCGGAGCTGCCCGCCGCGCCGCGCAAAGACACGACGACGATGTTTTAGCGTCGAGTCGGCGACGCGGGTGCTCGGCTACTTCTTGTTGGCGAGCAGCTCTTTCATTGCTGCCGCCAACTCGGCGTCGCTCGAGCGCGCGAGCTGCGTCGCCAGCTTCTTCCACTGAGGTGCCTGGAGGTCGCGCAGCGTGGCGACCGCAACGGCGCGCGTGCGAGCATCGGCGGTGCCGTCGTTCGCCGTCTGGATGCAAAACGTGGTGATGACCTTCTTGTCCGCTGCCGATGCCTTGGGCGCGATGTTCACTTGCAGCATCACCATGCCGCTCGAGCTGACCTCGGCATCCTGACGCTCGGTGATGATCGAGACGACGGTCCTGGCCTCGTTGGGCACGCCGTAGCCCTTGTAGACGAACAGCGCCTTCTCGGCGACCGCCTTGCTGGGGTCCTTGCGCGCGAGCTCGAACAGCAATGCGCTGATCTTGGGCTTCTGCTCCGCAGCATCGTAGCCGCTGACGGCTTCGAGCGCCGCGCGACGCACTTCGTCTCTCTCCGTGGTGTCCCTCGCGACGACCAGCAGCGCTTCGAAGTGGCCAGGGCGTTGTGACGCGCCGAGGTCGGAGATGAAGATGGCGCGCGCGTCCTGATCGCTGTTCGCCTTGTCCTTGGTGTAGGCGAGGATCGCGGCATTCTCACCCGTCACACGAGCAGCGAGATTGCCGACGTACTGCGCCATATTGCTGCGCAGGTTGTCGGCGGCACGCATCGGCGTTTGCACCTGCACTTCGTTGCGCATGACCGCCAGCACGCGGCCCAGGGTCTCGCTGTTGCCGTCGCTACGCACCACCAAAACCGACGCCGCCACCTTGCGATAGCGCCAGTCGGACGGCTCTCCAAACCAGCGAACGAGCGTGTCGAAGACCTTGGGACGAGCAGCATCGTCCGCACCGACGTAGAGATCTCGAATATTCGTGATGGGGGGACAGCCGGCCTCCGTGAGGTCCTCGGGCTTCGCCTCCCAGCATCGCTTCACGTCACCGACGAACGCGGTGATCGCGGGCGCGTTGTCGGGATGGCCGATGCCGCTCGCCGTGGCTGTGGGCTTCTCGGTCGCGGGTGGACGCGAGTGTGCTGCGCACGCGGACAGAGCTACGAATGCGAGCACGCAGACCAGCGGTTCGTTCTTCATCGGGGCGAGGCTAACACGCGGCGTCGACGACTATTTCGTGCGCTTCGCGTCGGGGTTGAGCTCGGCTCGGCGGTTCTTCTTCCAGCATTCCTCGTCATGCTCGACGCAGAGAGGCTTCTCCTTGCCGTAGCTCACCGTCTTGAGCTGCGCTTGCGACGTGCCCAGGCGCTCGAGGTACTTCGCGACGGCCGTGGCGCGGCGATCGCCGAGCGCCATGTTGTACTCCTCGGTGCCGCGCTCGTCGGCGTTGCCTTCGATGGTCACGTGCAGCGCGTGGTCGGCCTTCAGACACTTTGCGCTCTTCTCGAGCGAGCTGGCGGTGTCGGCCGGGATCTCGTCCGAGTTGAAGGGGAAGAAGACGCGGACCGAGCCGCATTTGCCGGCGTCGCCGTCGTCCGTGCCAGCACCCTTGCCGTCGTTGTTCGGGCTCGCTGCGCTCGAGTTGCCGGGACCCATCGAGGTGTCCTTCTTGACGTCGGACTTGTGGGCGCAAGCGGTGAGGCAAAGGGCGGCGAACAGCGCTACGGATCGGGTCATGACTTCCTCCTGGGGCAACGCGAGATGGCTTTCACCGGTTGTGAGATGTCGGAAACGAGGGACTCGTGCTGCAGCGCCCCCATTCAGTGCGGCGAGAACGCGGCGGCCAACGGTAACATCGCGTGGGGATCGAGCGCGCAACAACTGCTACTGCAGCTGAAACGGGAACGTCACCACGCTCGCGCTCCCCGAGTGAGGGAAGCGCAGCGAGGTGACCTTGCCGCGCACGCACGTGCTGAGCCCATTTCGCATGAGTAGCTGAGGCGCGGCGATACGGACCTTCTTCACGCTGCCATCCTTTTCGATGCGGTAGCTCACCTCCACCTTGGCGGTCTGGAGGGGCCAGTCGCCGAGCGCGTCCGTGATACAGCGCGACAGGGCCGGCTCGGCGGCGCCCCACACGCGATCGATCTCGGACTGCGGCAGCTCTTTTTCATCGCCACCTTGGCTCAGATCGAGGTGCTCGGGACGCCCGAGCGCGTCCCCGGTGGTGGACATGCGCTCGTCGCCCGCTTGCAGCTTCTTCTCTGGCTCGGCTGGCGTGACACCATCGCTGCTCAGCGCGAGACGTCCCTTGCCGCGCTTCTTCGCGAGCTTGGGCTCGGGCACCACCGGGGCATCGGCGTTCGGGATGCAAACGTCGTAGGCGCAATGCGTACCGGTGCCGCAACGTCCGAAGCAGCGATCGTCGATCACGCTCTTGCCAACGCCGAAGTAGAGGCCGGCCGCCACACCGCCCAGCGCGACGATGAGGCCGAAGAGAAACCGCAGCATGGTGGAAGGCTAGCGCGTGCATCGTCGGCAACCGAAATTTTTGGCCCACCTCGCTCTCGTTTGCCGCCTCACGAAAAAATCGCGGGGCCGCAGCGCATTTTTGTGGAATTTTCCGAGGCGCTCGCCGCATATAGGCCGCGGCAAGCGAGGTGCGGGGTGGTCCCACCGTCGGACGAAGAGGGCAAACGCGAAGGTTCCGTGCACTCGAAGACCGTGCCCGGTTTTCCTGCCATGGCGCGGGACCCGGAGCCGGATCCCGAGGCTGACGATGCCTTCTTGTCTTCGGAGCTGGAGGAGGTGTGGACCTTCCTCTCCATCGAGGAGCGGGTCGAGGGCTTCCGCATCCTCACGCGTTCCGACGCCGAGGATCTATTCGACCGGCTGAGCGCGACGGACCAAGCCACGCTGATCCTCGCGGTGCCGCAAGCAGAACGTCGCTCGTGGATGCGCTTCCTCGAGCCCGACGACGCGGCCGACGTGGTGCAGTCTGCCTCCGCCGAGGACAAGGACGCGCTGCTCAACCTCCTCGACGAAGCCACGCGCAAGGAAGTCGGCGCGCTCCTCGCATACGCGGAGGACGAGGCCGGCGGGCTCATGAACCCGCGCTACGTGCGCGTGCGTCCAGGCATGACCGTAGACGAGGCGATCAGCTACCTGCGGAAACAAGCACGCGAGCGCGTGGAGACGTTGCACTACTCCTATGTGCTCGACGCGGAGCAAAAGCTGCAGGGTGTCGTCTCCTTTCGCGATCTGTTCGCCGCGCAGCCGGGCAAGACGGTCGCCGAAGTCATGAAGACGGACCTCGTGACCGCCACCGAAGAGACCGACCAAGAGGCGTTGTCCCAGCTTTTCGGTCAGCACGGGCTGGTGGCCATCCCCGTTCTCGATGCGGCGGGGCGCATGAAGGGCGTGGTCACCGTCGACGACATCGTGGATGTGGTGCAGGAAGAGGCCACCGAGGACATCCAGAAGATGGGCGCCGTCGCGGCCCTCGAAGCGCCGTACCTCAACGTCAGCTTCACGCAGATGTTCCGGAAGCGAGCGGGCTGGCTGCAGGCGTTGTTCCTCGGCGAGATGCTCACCGCGACCGCGATGGCGTTCTACGAGCACGAGCTCGAGCGCGCGGTGGTGTTGTCGCTCTTCATCCCGCTCATCATTTCCGCAGGCGGTAACGCGGGGTCCCAAGCCACCACGCTGGTCATCCGCGCCATCGCGCTCGGCGAGGTTCGGCTCCGCGATTGGTGGCGCATCCTTGCGCGTGAGCTCCTGATGGGTGTCGCGCTCGGTGCGCTGCTCGGGGTCACCGGCCTCGTGCGCATCTTGCTTTGGCCCTCCCGGCACACGTTGTACGGCCCGTACTACGTGTCGATTGGCGTCGCGGTGTCTCTGTCCGTCGTCGGTGTCGTGTTGTTCGGTACGCTCGCGGGCGCGATGTTGCCGCTGCTCTTGCGTCGCCTCGGGCTCGATCCCGCGAGCGCTTCGGCACCGGCCGTCGCCACCCTGGTCGATGTGACCGGTCTCGTCATCTACTTCACGATGGCGAGCATGGTGCTGTCGGGCACCTTGTTGTAACGATACCGCAGCCTACCTTTCGGACGTCCTCGCCCCCTGCACCGTTCCTGATTGGTAACGTGCGGATCGCCTAGCCAAGCGAGATCGTGACGCTGGCCGCGTGGCGTAACCCTTGCTCGGACTAGACAGATGGCGCGGACCGTGGCGACGGGGGAGGGCGGAGCAGAACGCACCATTTTCTATGCGGCCATTGGCGTCGCGATAGGGAGCTTGTTCGGCCTGCCGTTGCAGCTCGGCCTCAGCTGGAGCGCGGCGTACTTGGTGCTGGGCTACGCCGCGGTGCTGGCAGTCGTCGGCTTCTTGCTCGGGCGGCGCGAGAATCGCGTGCTCGAGGCGGGAGCCGTTGACCCGCGCAAGCAGGTGGCCAACTTCGTCGCGCTCACGCACCGGCTCGCGCAAGAAGTCGACCATGCGACCCGGCATGGGCTGCCCCTCTCCTTGTTGCTGATCGACCTGCGGCGAGGTGGAGATGCTCCCATCGACGGGATCGTGCTGAAGGTTGCGCACGTGTTGCGCCGCTTGTGTCGCGCGGCCGATCTGATCGCGGTCTGCGATTGCAACAAGCTCGGGATCGTGGCGCCGTGCTCGACCGCCCAGCAGGCGGTGCAGCTGGCCGAACGCGTGCTCGACGAGCTCGAGGACGAAGAGACCCGCTCCAAGATCGGCATGGTGCACGCCATCATCGGCATTGCGGAGCAGCAGGCCTCCGGCGCCGATGCATCGCGCATGATGCAAAACGCGGATCAGGCCCTTCTCATCGCGAAGGTGGGGGGAAGAGAAGTGTGGGTTGCCGGCGGTACGACCGATCCACTCGAGGCCACCGACGCCACGAGCGATGCCCGCGTGGGCAAAGTATTGCTCACGGCAGACGCCTGCGTCACGGACATCATGACCCGTCGGGTGGTGTGCTTGCGCCCCGAGACCCCAGTGGCGCAGCTCGCCGATCTCTTCATCGAGCGCGACATCGGGGGGGCCCCGGTGCTCGACGAGAACGGTCGCATCCTCGGCATCGTCTCGAAAAGCGAGCTCTTGCGCAGCTGCTTCGAAACGCCACGCGCGAACCAGGTCGTCGACGACATCATGACGGCCATCGTCTTCCGCCTGCCGGAGGACGCGACCGTTGCGCAAGCGGCGCGGCTCATGGCGTACGAAGGCGTGGCACGCATCGTCATCGTCTCGCCGGAGGGCGTCATCGTCGGGATACTGTCCGCGGACGATATCCTCCGCTGCGTGGCTGCGCCGCAACCCACGGCCCCCGAGCCCGCAATCGCCCGTGACACTCCTCGCGCCCTGAATATCCAGCCCATCGTCGAGCTTCAATCCGACCGAAGGCTCGTCCAAGACCCGCGCTCGCACGCGCTGCTGCGCAGCAGCTGAGGCTCACATGTGATACGCGCGCATCTTGTGCCACAGGTGTTTGCGCGAGATGCCGAGCTGCTCGGCCGCCTTTGCCTTGCGCCCGCCCGAATCCACGAGCGCACGCAAGATGTACTCGCGTTCGAAAAACTCCACGGCGGTGCCCAGCTGCAGTGGCCCCGTGGGGCGCGCGTCGCTGTCGATGGTCAGGTCACCGCGAATGTCGTCTGGAAAGTGCTCCACGCCAATCGCACCGCCACCCGACACGACGAGCGCGTATTGGATCGCGTGCTCGAGCTCGCGGACGTTGCCCGGAAAGCGGTGGTGCACGAGCGCGGCCCACGCGCGCGGCGCGAGGTGCGGAACCGCCTGACCCGGCGCCGTGAAGCGACGGAGGAAGTGCTCGACCAGGATCGGGATGTCGCCCGGTCGCTGCGCCAGCGTCGGCACCAGCACGTCGAGCACCTTGATGCGAAAGAACAGGTCCTCGCGGAACCGGCCCTCGGCGATCGCGCGCTTCAGATCTTGGTGGGTCGCCGACACCAAGCGAATGTCGACGGAGACGGGCGTATTGCTGCCGACCGGCGTATAGGTGCCTTCTTGCAGCACGCGCAGCAGCTTCGCTTGCGCCGACGGTGAGAGCTCGGCGATCTCGTCGAGGAACAAGGTGCCACCATCGGCGGCGGCCAGCTGTCCCTTACGATCGCGCACGGCGCCGGTGAACGCGCCACGTACGTGTCCGAAGAGCTCCGCCTCGATCAGCGTCTCGGTGAACGCGGCGCAGTTGATGGCCACGAAGGGCTTCGCGTGACGGACGCTTCTCTGGTGAAGGAGGCGCGCTGCCAGCTCCTTGCCGGTACCACTCTCGCCGAGCACCAGCACCGGTGCTTGGCTGCCCGCGAAGGCAGCGAGGCGATCGCGCAACCGCGCCATGATCGGCGAGTGGCCGATGAGGAGATCCGGCTCGTCGATGGTGGGCACTTGCTCGCGCGCCCACTCCGTCGCCTGTCGAAGACGCAGTCGCTCGGCAACACCCTCGACGAGCGTGAGCAGCTTCGCCATCTGAAATGGCTTCGTCACGTAGTCGACGGCTTCCTCGCGAATCGCCGCGATCGCGTCAGCCACGCTGGCGTGACCGCTCATCAACACCACCTCCGTGAGGGGCGCTTGCGCACGGACGCGTCGCAGGATGGAAAAACCATCGACGCCGGGTAGTCGCACGTCGCTGATGACGAGGTCGAAGCTGCGCGCGTCGAGGTAGTCGCACACCTGGCGCCCATCGCTCGACGTCACGACCTCATGGTTGAGCTCGGTCAGCGCGGCGCCCACCTCCGCAAGCACCGCAGGATCATCATCGGCGAGGAGAATTTTCAGGCTCGGCTCCGCGTCGCGAGGTGCGCGAGTGGAGGATGAAGCGTTGTGCATTTCGCTCTCATCTGTCTCCGATCTGAGGGGCCGAAACAACCCCGCTTGGAAGTCGTGAAAGCGATTACAGAAGCGAAATGACGAACGAAGAAAACAACAGAGCTGCTGCACGCGCGGGGCCATCCAGGCCGTCGCTCATGTCCGTGAAATGTCGATGGTCGAACACGACGCCGCCGATGCAATTTGCCTCAGCGTGAAATAAAGACGCGCAGACGGGCGAGCAAAGCGCCGAGCGTCACCTTGCTGTTCTCGATCGCGAGGTAGAAGACCGGCACCACCACCAGCGACAGCAACGTGGAGCTGATGACGCCGCCGATCACGGCGATGGCCATGGGGCCCCGGAACTCGGAGCCTTCCCCGCGACCGAGCGCCGTGGGCAACATGCCGAGCACCATCGCGGCCGAGGTCATGAGGATGGGCCGCAAGCGCTCCGGTCCTGCTTCGAGGATCGCCTGCAGCGGAGGCTCACCGTGCTCGCGGACGCGCACGATCGCGCGGTCGATGAGCAAGATCGCGTTCTTCGTCACGAGTCCCATCAACAACACGATGCCGATCATGGTGCCCATCGCCATGGTGTTGTTGGTGAGGAACAAGGCGAGGATGGCACCGACGAGGGCGAGTGGCAGGGTGAGCATGATCGTGAGCGGGTGGATGAAGCTCTCGAACTGCGACGCCAGCACGATGTAGATGAAGATGACCGCGAGCAGGAGCGCCGTGGAGACGGCGGAGTTGTTCTCCTTCATCATGCGGATCTGGCCGTCGTAGGCGTAGCGAGTACCGGCCGGCATCTTGATGCCGTCGAGCTTGGGTTGGATCTCCTCGACGATCTCGCCGAGGGCGCGACCTCGCGGTGCGGCCCAGATCACGATCTGCCGCATGCGATCTTCGCGCTCGATGACCTGGGGGCCTTCGCCACGAACGAGCTGCGCCACGTCGGCGAGCGCGACACGACCCTTGGGGGTTTGCACGGTGATGGAGCGCAGCTCGTCGGGGCCGATGCGGTCGGTCTTGTTGAGGCGCACGCGCACCGTGATGTCGTCCTTGCCGATGCGCACCTTCGTGGCCTCGTCCCCTTCCGTCGCAGCGCGCACGGCGGCAGCGATCTGCGCCACGCTGGCGCCCTTGTCGGCGGCGCGCGCGCGATCGATCTCGACGCGCAGCTCGGGGCGACCAGGCGAGTACTTCACCTGTACGTCCTGCACGCCTGGCGTCTGGCGCAGGATCCGACCGACCTCCTCGGCGACCGGCGCGATGTCTTTGTAGTCGGCACCGCGGACGTCGATCATGATCGGCGCCTCGGTGGCGGCGCCCTCGACGAAGGCGGGATCCGTGACCGCGACCTTCGCGTCGGGGATGTGCTTTCTCACCGCATTGCGAGCCGCGTCTTTCAGCTCGGCGAGCGTAGCGCTGCGTTCTTCCTTGCCGAGCATGACCACGCGCCAAGCAACCTTGTTGATCTCGTTGTCCGGACCGATGGTGGCGTACACCAGCGTGACCTCGGGACGCTTGCGGAACTCTTCCTCCGCGAGCTTCGACAGGCGCGAGGTCTCGGCGAGCGCGGTGCCCGCGGGGAGCTCGATGGTGACGGTGAACTGGCCACGATCCTCCGACGACACGAACTCGTTGCCCGTGAGCTTCGAGATGAAGCCCATGAAGAACATGCTGGCCACGGCCAGCGCAGCGACGATGAGCTTGTGGCGTAGGGCCCATCCGAGGAGCCCGCGGTAGCTGCGGTCCATGCCTTCGAACACGTACAGGAACGGCCGCTTGAGCCAGAGCCACTTGTCCTCATGCTTGGCGCCAATGGCCTTCGAGAAGCGCGCCGACAGCATCGGATCGAGCGTGAAGGCGACGAGCAACGACAGCACGGTCGCCGCGGACACCGTGATGCCGAACTGGCGGAAGAACTGGCCGGCGATGCCCTTCACGAAAGCGATCGGCAGGAACACCGCGACGATGGTCATCGTGGTGGCGAGCACGGACAGCGCGATCTCCTTCGTACCGTCGAGCGCGGCGGTGAACGGATCTTTCCCCTGCTCGAGGTGCTTGAAGATGTTTTCGCGTACGACCACCGCATCGTCGATCAGCAAGCCGATGGCCAAGGACAGTCCGAGGAGCGTCATCATGTTCAGCGTGTAGCCGAAGACGTACATGATGAAGAACGTGCCGATGACCGACGTGGGGAGGGCCACCGCCGAGATGAGCGTGGAGCGGATGTCGAGCATGAACACGAGGATGATGAGGATGGCCATCGCGCCGCCGTACACGATCGAGACCTCGACCTCGCGCGCGTTCTCTCGGATGTACTTGGCCTGCGTCATGATGAGCTCGGTCTTCACGCCGGTGGGGAACTCCTTCTGGAGCTTCGCGAGGCTCTCGATGACGCTGTCGGAGACGGCGACGGTGTTGGTGCCGGATTGCTTGAGCACCTGGAAGCTCACGGCGTCCTGACCGTTGGCGCGGACCTTCTGCCGCATCTCCTCGAAGCTATCCTCGACCGTGGCGATGTCCTTGAGGCGCACCGAGGAGCCATCGGGCGCATTGGCGACGATGACCTCGCGCACCTGCTCCACGTTCTCGAGCTCTCCGACCGTGCGCACGCTGACCTCACGATCGCCTTCGTCGAAGTGGCCAGCGGGGACGGTGAGGTTCGCCATTCGCAGACGAGCGCCGACCCCGGCGAGGTCCACCCCGAGCGCATCGACTTTGGCGCGGTCGACGTCGACGTGGAACTCACGCGGCGCGCCGCCCTTGATGTCGACCGAGGCCACACCGTCGACTTGCTCCAGCGTGGGCTTGATGACGTCGTCGGCAAACTTGCGCAGCTCGGAGAGCGGACGATTGCCGAGCACCGTGTAGATGAGGATGGGGGTTGCGGACACCTCGAGGCGCAGGATGTTCGGCTCCTTCACCTCGGGCGGCAGCGTGAAGCGCGCGCCGGATACGCGCTCGCGCACCTGCGTGGCGGCGTCGGCCAGATCGACGCCGAGCTTGAAGAGGACCACCGTCTGCGAGATGCCCTCGCGCGAGTAGGTCTTCATGCGATCGATGCCGTTGATGCTGACGACCGCGTCCTCGACCTTGCGCGTGACGAGGTTCTCGACCTCCTTCGGGCCGGCGCCGGGATAGATGATGTTCACGCTGACGACGGGGAAGCTCACGTCTGGGAAGAGATCGGTGCCGAGGTCCCTGAGGCCCATGAGGCCGAGCACCAGGACGGCGACCGTCATCATGACCGTGAAGACCGGCCGGCGAATCGCGACGGAGGAGAGGTTCATGGCGTGGTCCTACTTCGCCACTGCGGGAGCCGCGCTCACGCTGCCGGCGGGGACCTCGTCATTGTCTTTCGCTTCCGGCGACGGATCGACCACCACCAGGTCGTGCACCGTGAGGCCGCCGCGCACGAAGATCATGCCGTCGGGCGCGGGATGGAAAACCACCCGGCGCGGGTGCATGCGACCGGTCTCGACCACCATGACCTCGTTCTGCGAGCCGGGACGAATGACGCCGGCGGGAAGGCGCACCACGGGGACCTCGGCCTTGCCGTCCACTTCGGCGCGTACGTACGCACCCGCGAGCAACGGTTGCTTCGCGTCGTTGGCCACGCGAGCCTCGATCGGGACACGGCGGGTCGCAGCATCGACGGACCCGAGGACCGCGCTGATCTCGCCCTTCACTTCGGCTTCCGGGCCGATGATGCGCACGGCCTGACCGGTGCGAACCAGGCTCGCCTCCGACTCGCTGATGGTGCCGACGAGCTTCAGCTGCGCGGTGTTCTGGAGGTGGAAGAGCACGCCTCCGGGTTGCACGACCTGGCCCGTCCCCGAGGGTACCTTCGTGACGTAGCCGGAGAACGGGGCGACCAGCACGGCGTTGTCGAGGTTTGCTTGCGCGAGCGAGAGCTGGGCCTTGGTGGCATCCGCTTGCGCGGCAGCCAAGGCACGTTGCTCGCGCGTCTGCAGCGCCGACTGTTGCGAGCCCGCACCCGAGCTCACCAAGGTGGCGGTGCGTTGCTCGGAGTCCTCGGCGAGCTTGAGCTGTGCTTGCGCGGCGCGGAGCTGGGCGCGTGCTGCCTCGAGGCTGGCGACCGACTCGACCTGCTCGAGGGACGCGAGCGTCTGGCCGCGATGGACGTAGTCACCCACCTTGGCGCGGATGCTTTGCAGACGACCGGAGACCTTGAACGCGAGGTCGGCTTCCTCCGCCGCTTGTAGCGTGCCTTCGATGCGCACGACCGGACGCCACGTCGCGGCCACGCCGTTGCGCACCACGAGCGGCTTCACCCGTTGCTCCTTCTTTGCTGCCTCGGCCGCCTCGTTGCGCTCCACCAACATGCGCGCTTGCTCGTTCTGCGCCGTGCGCACCCGCGTCACGACCCAGCCCGTGAGCGCGACCACCATGAGGCCGCCCACGACGAGGCCCACGGGAAATCCGCGAGAGGGCGGTGTGCTGATCTCGTGACCCTGGTGGTGTTCGTCCGAAGGTGTTGCTTGCGTCTTCATGATCATGGGCTCCGACGTTTGGTTCGCGAGTCGCGCGGTTGACGCGCGGTGGAGGGGAGGCTCGTCGAGCTCTGCTCGACGAGGGGAGGACGGGAATGTCCTCCCCCGGTAGATCGTTCGGTCAAATACTCCCGGACGGCGTCGCTTCCGATGCCGCCGAGTAATGCGCTGTCGATGGCGCGCAAGATCTTTTCGAAGTCGGGACGGCGCGTGGCCTCGCAGACCTGCCGCGCGATGCGGTCGTAGGCGCCCGCCATTGCCCAGCTCGTGATTTCGATGTCGATGTCGGCGCGGAAGATCCCGCGCGCGCTACCTTGCGTGAGCGCATCGAAGATGTGGCGATGGACGCGCTGCGCGAACTCGTCCATGAGGTGCGTGTACCCGGCGGTGAGGCCGCCACGGAGACAGAGGCCCATGACGCCACGGTTATGCCACACGAACTCGAAGATCTCGCAGCTGGAGCCGATCCACTGGTCGAACATCTGCTCGAGCGAGGAGGGCGGTACCCGATCCATCTCTGCCTGGCGATCGAGGAAGACGCGCATCCGCGCGATCATCCCTTCCACCACGTGCTGGAACGCTTCTTCCTTGCTCGTGAAGTGGAGGTAGAATGATCCCTTGCTGCGCCCCGCGCGCTCGGTGATGTCCTCGACCTTGGTGTTGTCGAGGCCACGCTCGATGAACATCTGCTCGGCGGCGGTGAGGAGATCGATTCGGGCGTTGGGATCGCTGGGTCGAGCCATTTGTGACCGGTCGGTCAAGAATGGAGATGGCGAGGCGCGGCGTCAATGGCTTGTTGAGCTGTACGCCCTGTTTGGTGTACGCGCGGCCTACATGAAAACGTTGTTGCTCACCGGGGCCACCGGGTTCGTGGGGCGCCACGTTCACCCCGCACTGGAACGGGCAGGTTGGGAGGTGCGCTGCCTGACCCGCAACGTCGATGCTGCGCGCCACCAAATGCCGAGTCGCACCTGGGTCGAAGGCGACATAGGCGATGCGGTATCTTGCGAACGAGCCTTGGCGGGTTGTGCTGCGGCGATCTACCTCGTGCACGGGATGGGCGAAGGGGGCGATTACCACGCGAAGGAGGTAGCGGCCGCGCGCACCTTCGCCGAGGCCGCAGCCCGCGCCGGCGTGGTGCGCATCGTGTACCTCGGCGGCGTCGCGCCTGCTCAAGGCGGATCGGAGCATTTGCGCAGTCGGCTCGACGTCGGCGAGACGCTCCGCGGCGGCCAGGTGTTGGTGGTGGAGCTGCGCGCAAGCATGATCGTGGGCCACGGCAGCCTCAGCTGGCTCATCGTGCGCGATCTCGCCGCCCGGCTCCCGGTGATGGTGCTGCCGACGTGGATGCGGTCCCGCACGGAACCCGTGGCGATCGCGGACGTGGTCGTGGCGCTGGTCGCGGCGCTGGAGACGCCGATGGCGCACAGCGAGTGGTTCGACATCCCCGGCCCAGAGGCCTTGTCGGGCAAGCAGATCATGGACCAGGTCGCTAAGGCGATGGGGCTCTCGGCGCCGCGCGCCCTCGAGGTTGCGCTGCTCACGCCGCGGCTGTCGTCGCTCTGGGTGCGCTTCGTGACGCGCGCGCGGTGGTCGGTGGCGCGCGAGATCGTGGTGGGCCTGACGCAGGATCTGCTCGCGCAAGACGATCGCTTCTGGAAGCGCATCGAGCACACGCAGCGCAAGACGCTCGCCGAGGCCGCGCGCGAAGCCTTGAGCGCGGAACAAGCGGTGCCCGTCGGTGGCCTCTGGGGTTGGGTGGAGCGCGCGCGAGGGATCGAGAGCCAGTACACGTGAGCCCTACTGCAACGCGGCCAGCGATCGCTTGCTTCTTGCTGTGGCTGATCGCGGTTGCGTGCGCGGAGGCCGTCGGCATGTGGTTCGCAGTCGGTGGCGTCTCCGTCCTGCTGGGCGGCTACTCGCTGGCGACGAACACCGCGAAGTGCCGAGAAGCGCTGCGCCCGCACGTCGTGCCTGCGCTCATCGGCGCGGCCGTCGGCATCACGATGGCGGTGGCAACCTACGGCGCCTACCGCGTGCTGCTGCGCATCGCGCCCTTCATGGCGCTCGACACCGCGCACCTCTACTCGGCGTTTCGCGCGCCGTCAGCCGGCTTGAGCGCAGTGGCGTTGACCCCGATCATCCTCGGTGAAGAAGTGGTGTGGCGGCAGGTGATGCAGACCGCGCTGAGTGAACGTCTGGGCACACGGCTGGGGGTGCTCTGCGCCGCGCTGGCGTACGCGATGGCGCTGCTGCCGCTGCGCTCGCCGTTGATGTTGATCGCCGGCGTAGGCTGCGGTCTCGTGTGGAGCACGTTGCGCGCGAGCACGCGTGGCCTCGTGGCTCCGCTCGTCGCGCACCTCGTGTGGGACGCGGTGGTGTTGATCTGGTTGCCGCTCGATGCGGGCTGAGCGATGGTCTCGCGATGAAGATGATTTGCATTGCGCTGATCCTCGCCACCTCGAGACTCGCGATGGCTGCCGAGAGCCGGCTCGAGCACGAAGCGCGCGAGATCCTCGACGCGATGCTGCGGGTCGACTCCAGCCATGGCGGTGAGACCGCCGTCTTGAGGCCGATCGCGCAGCGCTTCGCCGCGGCCGGTATTCCCGCGGAGATCATCGAGAGTGCGCCAGGGCGCGGTAACCTCATCGCGCGCCTCGCCGGCAGCGGCAAGAAGAAGCCGCTCTTGTTGCTCGCGCACTTCGAGCCGGGCGAGCACCGAGTAGAAGCCGAACTGCAAGCGGTTCATGAAGAGCATGCCGGGCGGTAGGGGCACGAAGTTGGCGCCCTTCTTGAACATGACGTCGCGCTTCATCGTCTGCATCCCGGTCACGAGGCCGCGCACGTAGTCGCGCGTCATCATGAATGGCGACTCGAACACCGGCTCGAAGCACTTGCGCGAGTAGTCGATGGCCCAATCTTCGTAGAGCCCGGGCTGGGTGCCGAGGAGATCCCGCGCGTGCAAGCGAAATGCGACTTCGTCGCGAGCGAGCGCGGCGCGGTGCAGCTTGCGCGCGTACCCGAGGTGCGTGGGGTCGAGGGGCTGCACACAGCCGAAGTCGAGGAACGTGATGACGCCGTCGTCGTTGAACAAGTAATTGCCGGGATGCGGGTCGGCGTTGAACCTGCCACCGACGAGGTTTCCGCCGAACACGAAGCGCCACAGGGTCTCGGCATAGCTGCGTCGCAGGGCCTCGGGTGCCTTCGCAGCCGTGTCGAGATCGGCACCGTGGTGCAGCACGCTCGTGAGCACTCGGCGCGCGGAGTGAGAGCGCACGATACGCGGGATGGAAATGGTGGCGTCGCCGGTGAACAGGTTCGTGAAGAACTCCTGGTGGTCGGCCTCGAGGCAGTAGTCGAGCTCCTCGAGGAATCGCGCACGCACCTCGGCGATGACCTGCTTGCTGCCGATCTTGCGGGCGCCCAGATTGCCCACCATGGATTCGATGAGGCTCGCGTTGTCGAGATCGCCACGCATGGCCTCGTCGATGCCGGGGTGCTGCACCTTCACGGCGACCTGCGTGCCGTCGAACAAGGTGGCGCGGTGGACCTGGCCGATCGACGCCGACGCGAACGGGTACTCCTCGAACGCCGCGAAGCGCTGTTCGATCGGCGCGCCGAGCTCTTCTTCGACGCGCGCCCGGATCGCCTTGGGCGACGAAGTCGGCGCGGCCGCGCGCAACGTGCCGAGCGTCTTCTCGAACGCAGCGCGATGCTCCTCCGGCACCAGGCCATCGACGTAGCTCGCGATCTGGCCGGCCTTCGCCGCCATGCCGCGCAGCGTGCCCATCATCTGCAGTGCCTGTTGCGCCGCACTCTCGGAATCGCCCGTGACGAGCATGCGCGCGCCCGTGGCGAGGCCGCCGATCCCGAGACGGGCCAGGCGACCGAGACGGCTCGTGGGAACCGCGCGACCCTCGAGCGTGTCGTCTTTGCTCACGCGCGGCTCAGGCCGGCACCGGCGCCCACGGGGCAAGCGACGCCGGTGCCGCCGATTCCACAGTACCCGTCGGGATTCTTGTGCAGGTACTGCTGGTGGTAGTCCTCGGCGTAATAAAACGTGGGCGCGCGACGGAGCTCGGTGGTGATCTCGCCGCGCCCGGCTTTGGTGAGCGCTGCTTGGTAGGCGGCCTTCGACGCGAGCGCTTCCTTCTCTTGCTCGTCGTCGTACACGTAGAGCACCGAGCGGTACTGCGTACCGGCGTCGTTGCCCTGGCGCATACCCTCGGTCGGATCGTGGCTCTCCCAGAACACCTTCAGCAGCTGTCCGAAAGGGAGCTTGCTCGGGTCGTATACCACCAGCACGACCTCGGAGTGTCCCGTGCGGCCCGAGCACACCTCTTTATAGGTGGCGTTCTTGGTGTGCCCGCCCGCGTAGCCGACGGCGGTCGAGTACACGCCCGGCACCTGCCAGAGCTTGCGCTCCGCACCCCAGAAGCAGCCGATGCCGAATTGCACCTGCTTCGTCCCTTCGGGAAATGGCGCGACGGTGCGCGCGCCCGAGACCACATGGGCGCCGGCGACTTGGATGACTTCCTCGTGCCCGGGGAGTGCGTCCTCCGCTGTCGGCAATTGCGCTGGTTTTCCGAACCACATGGCGAGCTCCGGGATGGAAAGTGGAAACGAGGCTTCTCAACATAAGGTGCGTCGATGCGTCGATGCTTCGGTCCATGGGCTTAGCACCGTGCGCGCACCAGCGCTGCGGTTATGTTTGGCCGATGCAGTGGTGGATCTACGCGTTGTGCTCGGCGTTGGCGGCAGCCGTGACAGCGGTGACGCGACGTGCCCTCCAATGGGGCCACCGCGATACGCACGGTCGTGATCTTGGTATTTGCCTGGGGTCTCGTCCTCGCGCGTGGGGAAGCTCGCGCATTGCGAGAGCTGAACGGTCGCACGCTCATCTTCCTCGTCATGTCCGGGCTCGCCACCGGCATCTCGTGGATAGCCTACTTTCGCGCGCTGCAGCTGGCGCCCGCGTCGAAGGTGGCACCGATCGACAAGCTCAGCCTCGCGTTCACGATGGTATTCTCCGTCGTCATTCTCGGCGAGAGCGTGTCGCTGCGCGCGGCAATCGGCGTCGGGCTCATGGTGGTGGGGGCCTTGCTCACGTTGTGACAAGCGCCTGATCCACACCTCCGACTGGCACCTCGGCCACACGTTGCACGATCACGCGCGCGAGCTCGAGCATCGGCTGTTCTTGCGCTGGTTGGTCCACCGGATCGTCGAGCACGACGTCGACGCCTTGCTCGTGGCTGGCGACGTCTTCGATACGGCGAATCCGTCCGCGCTCGCGCAAAAGCAGCTCTACGACTTCGTGGCCGACGCGCGCGCTCGTCATCCACGTCTCCAGATCGTCGTCATCGGCGGCAACCACGACTCCGTTGCGCGGCTCGACGCGCCAGAGCCAATCTTGCGTCCGCTCGGGGTGCGCGTCGTCGGTGGTATTCGCCGTGATGGCGCCGGCGTGCTCGACGTCGAGCACCTGCTCGATCCCACTCGTCGACCGCACCGGCCGTACCGCGGCCTGGCTCGCGGCGGTGCCGTTCTGGCGGCGTAGCGATCTCCCCCGTCTCGACGAGCGTTCCTTGCACTTGCTCCGCGCGCAGCGCGACCTGGGTTCGTATCGGGCTCAGATCACCGACGGGATGGATCGCGCCGGCGACGAGCGACGAGCTGTTTTGCGCGAGCCCGAGGCGCCGGCGCCGGCCGTCGTGCGCGAGAGCGATGCCTCCGCCGTCGAGGTCGAGGCCGCGATGCAGGCTGCCAACGAGCAGCTCGAGCAACATAGGTACCAGCTCCGCAGCGACGTCGACGCGCGCGTGGAGTTGGTGCGAAGGCCGGGCGGGACGAGTACGCTGGAACTCCGTTGATCACGTTTGCGCCCATCGCGGTCTGCCTGTGGCTCCTCGTCTCGCTGATCGGCTTGCTGCAGCGCCGCGGCATCTTCGTGATCGGCATCATCATCGTCGGCGGGGTTCACACGGCGCTGGCCTGCGGCAACGTCCCGCTGCTCGGCTGGCCGCTGCCGCTTGCGGTGGCGCTGCACGTGGTGTCGCTGCTCATGCTGGTGCGTCTGCGTGCCGATCGGATGCGACCTGCGCTGTTCCACGCGCTCGTGAGCTTGCCGGGATCGTGGTGGGTGGCCGCCAACTTCCTCGGCCTGCCGTGGGTCCTCGCCGCCGCCACGGGGCACCCTCTTCCGTGGCCCTGGCTCCCGTTCGTGCTCGCTTGCGTAGGGTTCGCCGACTCCCTCGTCCGCGTGCACGAGGTGGTGGACGTGGTGATCGATCATGCGATCGTCACCCCCACGCCCAAGCGCCATCGCTCTCCGAAGGCCCCGTCGGAAGGGCGCCCCCTGCGCTTGTTGCAGATCACCGACCCCCACCTCGGCGCCTTCATGTCGGAGGCGCGGCTGCGAGCGATCTGCGAAAGAGCGGTGGCGCGGGAGCCCGACCTCATCCTCCTCACCGGCGACTTTCTCACCGTCGAGTCGAACACCGATCAGCAAGCGCTCTTGCGTGCGTTGTCGCCCCTGCAGGCCCTGGCCGGTCGGACGTTCGCATGCCTCGGCAACCACGATCACGAAGCGCCACAGGTCGTGCGCGCCGCGCTCGCAGGCAACCAGGTGTGCCTGCTCGTCGACGAAGCAGCAACGGTGGAGACGCCGAGTGGCCGCGTGCAGATCGTGGGCGTCGACTTTCGCTGGCGCGAGCGGGAACAACATCTCAACGAGGTGTGCGCAGCGCACCCGCGTATCGAGGGTGCGCTGCGCCTCATCTTGCTGCACGACCCCGGCGCCTTCCGGTACCTGCCCGAAGGCGAAGGTGACCTCGTGCTCTCGGGTCACACGCACGGCGGCCAGGTCGGACTGCTACGGCTTGGGCTCCCTCACACGATCCTGTCGGCGCTGAGCTCGGTACCCGACCATGGGCTTTGGGCGCGTGGTCGGGACCGCCTGTACGTGCATCGCGGCACGGGACACTATGGCTTTCCCTTACGGATCGGCGTGCCCGCGGAGGAGAGCGTCCTCCAGGTGCATCGGGTGGTGCGCGCTACACCCGCTCGATGATCGTGGCGATGCCCTGGCCGCCACCCACGCACATCGTGATGAGCGCAGTTTGCTTGTTCGTCCGCTCCAGCTCGTCGAGCGCAGTGCCGAGCAACATGGCGCCCGTCGCGCCGAGCGGATGTCCGAGCGCGATACCACCGCCGTTCACGTTCACGCGCGCAGGGTCGATGCTGAGCTTCGCGATGGTCTGCAGCACGACGGCCGAGAACGCTTCGTTGATCTCCCATAGATCGATGTCGGCGGCCTTCGTCCCCGCGAGGCGCAGCGCTTTTTCGCTCGCGGGTGCCGGTGCGGTGAGCATGATGAGCCGCTCCTGCCCGATCGTGGCGACGGCGCGGATCCTCACGCGTGGCCTCGCGCCGTGCTCCTTCACGTAGCGTTCGGAGGCGATCAGGACTGCGGCGGCACCGTCGACGATCCCGCTCGAGTTGCCTGCCGAGTGGAGGTGCTGGATGGTGCCCGCCTGCGGGTACGTAGCCAGCGCGATCTGATCGAGCGTCTGCCCGCCTGGGCCGGCGGCCATCTCGCCCATGGCGACGAACGCCGGCTTGAGACCGCCAGGCCTTCGGCCGTGGTGTCCGCGCGCGGGAGCTCGTCGTGATCGAGCAGCACGGCGCCCGTCTTGCGATCGACGACCGGCACGAGGGATCGCGCGAAGTGACCCGCGCTCATGGCTCGGGCCGCGTTGTGCTGCGAGCGCAGCGCGACGGCATCGAGCTGCGCACGCGTGTGGCCTTCGAGCGTGGTGATGAGGTCGGCGCTGATGCCACGCGGCACCTGGAAGACGCGCTCGCGCAGCAACGAGTTGTTACCGTCGATGCCGCCACCGTCGGCGCCGATCGGTACGCGCGACATGCTCTCCACGCCGCCTGCGATGGCCAGATCCATGGCGCCGGACGCCATCGCCATCGCCATCGCGGTGAAGTTGACCGCCTGCAAGACCGAGGCGCAATAGCGGTTGAGCGAGACGGCGGACAACTCGTCTGGCCATCCGGCGGCCGACCGCGCGTGCGTCGAAGCCTCCGCTGAGGGCGACGAGCTTGTTCTATGATGCGGCGTGGCCGATACAGAGACGCTGAAGCTAACTGCAGGTGACGCGACGGTCGAGGTGGCGCCGTGGCGAGGCGGCTTGGTCACGCGCTTCGACGTCGCCGGCCGGCCCGTGCTGTATCTCGACGAAAGCTCGCTGCACGATCCGAGCAAGAACGTGCGTGGCGGTGTGCCGGTGTTGTTTCCCACCCCGGGCAAGCTCGCGGACGATCGCTGGTCATGGCACGGGCAGTCGGGCGCGCTTCCGCAACACGGCTTCGCGCGCTCCCTCGCGTGGGAGGTCGTCGCCCATTCGGCGAACGAGGCGGTGCTGCGCCTCACGTGGGACGGAGCGCCGCCCGACCGCTGGCACTGGCCATGCACGATCGAGATGCGCTACACACTGAAGGGCCACACGCTGCGGCTCGCACCGACGGTGACCAACCACGGCACCTCGCCGATGCCGTTCGGCTTCGGCCTCCATCCCTACTTCCTCGTCGAGAGCGCGGACAAGGCCACGCTGCGCATTCCCACGCATGCGACCCGGGCCTTCGACAACGTGAGCAAGCGAGAGATCGCGCTCACGAACGCGATCGACCTCACCGCGCGCGAGGTCGACCTGCATCTCGTCGACCACGGCTCGGCGCAAGCGTCGTTGCTGTGGGCGCGAGGCCGGCGGGTCGATCTTCGCTGTTCGGCCGAGCTCACGCGTTGGGTCATCTGGACCTTGGCGGAGAAGCCATTCGTCTGCCTCGAGCCGTGGAACGCGCCCGGCAACGCCATGAACGGCGACGCAAGACTCATCGTTGTCGAACCCGGGGCGCTACACGCTTCGTTCGTGGAAATGTCGGTGACGGTCTAGCGCTGACAGTGCGGACAGAACCCGGTGCCGCGACCGGCGAGGAAGATCTTGCGCAAGGTGTGACCACAGCGCGGGCAACGCTCGCCCCCGCGTTCGCGCGATGGACGTGTGGATACCACGTGCGATGGCGGCGACTTCCTTGCAGCCGAGCGAGCGTGAGGCGCGACGCGGGTCAACGTGGGCGAAGCACAGGGCCTCCGTCGTTTGGATGTTACCCACGCCGGCGAGCAGCGGATCCGGCCCGAGGGCTCTCCACTCAGGTGGATCCGCGTCCGCGAGGAGCAAGCGGCCGAACAGACGCGGGTCGAGATAGCACACGTGTCGCGTACGGCGCGTCTTTCGGACGGTGAGGCGCAGGCACTTGCCGCGGCGCACTACCTTCTTCACCTCGCGCGCGCAGGTCCCGGGCCACCACCGAGGATTCGCGCGCGGCTTCAGGATGCGCGCGTCGCGGTCCATGGTCCCGACGATGGTCGAGCCACCGGCTGAGGGTTCGTCGCGCGTGCTCGACCTCGGGCAGCTCCGGCATGTTTTCCTCTACAGCTCCCCTCGCAAATGCCGCCTCGTAATACCCTCTCGTAGTAGTAGGAGCGACGCTTCGCGCTTGACTCCCCAACGGGAAGAAGGAATATAAGCACCGTTTTTCCGACTTAGCTCAGTTGGTAGAGCACGGCACTGTTAATGCTGTGGTCGCTGGTTCGAGTCCAGCAGTCGGAGCCACCTGCGCCTTGTGGATGGTCAGCGCGTATGCGAGCGAGAGGTCCTTCGTGCCCGCGTTCTCCGGTGTGAACTCGATCTCCTGGTCATCGAACCGAACATGCAGCTCTCCGCGCCGCGGGCCCACGGCGGTCACGATACCGATCGCGCCGTTCATCACGCCGAGGTCGTAGTTGTTTCGCGTCTGGATCACGCGATCGTGGCGCAGGAACTCTGGTCGCCGTCCTGGCCGCGGCGGCGGCACGTCGACACCCCAGAGCTTCTTCTGCACGAGCCGCTGCAGCTCGACGTTGAGTGCTTCGACCCCAAGGGGCCCCTTCCGCGTCGGCGTCAGGAGCTGGACGTCCGCAAGCAGGTCGAAGCGGAGTCGCTCGACCAGCACCGAGTCGAAGAGCTCGAGGACGTACCGCTGCGCATCGAGGACGTCGCTCAGGCGGTTGACGACGATCCACGGCGGCCTGCCATCAGGGCCTTCGTCGGCGGTCCGGCGCACATCGCCGCTCAGGACCGCGATCGAGTTCTCCTTGAGCACGCCTGCCTGGCGAACGACTTGGTCAAGAATGAAGCTCGGGATCGGCTGCCGCTCGATCAGATCGCGCAGCAGGTTGCCGGGTCCAACCGGTGGGAGCTGATTGTGGTCACCGACGAGCACGACGCACGTCTTCTCGAGGTCGACGGCGCGGAAGAGCTGCCACGCGAGTGACACATCGACCATCGAGACCTCGTCGACGATGATGACGTCCGCCTCGATCAGCGCCTCGGGGCCCGCGGTGAACGCCTTCCCGTTGAAACCGAGGAGCCGATGGAGCGTGAACGCCTCGCGCCCTACGACCTGCTCGATGCGCTTCGCCGCCTTGCCGGTCGGCGCCGAGAGCACGACCTTCAAGCCGCACTCCTCGTAGAGTCGCGTGATCGCGGCGACGGTGAAGGTCTTGCCGCTGCCGGCGCCGCCGCTCACGAGCACGAGGTTGTTCTTCGCGGATCCGTTCAGCGCACGCCGCTGAGGGTCGTTCAGCTTGGCGCCCGCGGCGGTCACTGCACGCTCGACGTCCTCCGTCTGGAAGTGCGGGTTCGGGCGGAGCTTGGTCGTGAAGACTTCGGCGAGATCACGCTCCATCTGGTGGATGTGTGGTTGCGCTACGAGGAATCGCCCGCCGAGCGAGACACACGCAAGCGTGCCATCGGCGATGAGAGCATCGAGCGCCTCCTCGATACGGTCGCGGCTGTCGGCGACGTCCATCACGAGGAGCGCGTTCGCGAGCTCGATCAGCTCCTCGTAGTCGACCCAGCAGTCGCCCTGGTCAAGGCGCTCGGCAACGCTGTGGACGATGCCAGCGCGGATCCGCGACGGGTGTTCCTTCGGCGTGCCCATCTTTCGCGCGACCAGGTCGACGCGCTTGAAGCCGAAGCCAGGAACCTCGCGCACGAGCAGGTAAGGGTCGGTCTTGAGCACGGTCACGATCGCGTTGCCGAACTTCTCGATGAGCGCGGTCATCTGGTGGTGCGTGAGCTCGAACGAGGCCAGCCAGGTGATGCTCGCGTTCAGCGTGCGGCGGCGAAGCCACTCGGTGCGGAGCGCCTGCACGGCGTCGATGGGCACCTTGGCGACCGAGGCGATGCGCTCTGGCTCCTCGTCGATGACGCGATCGAAGTCGTCGCCGAAGGCCTCGACGATCCGCCGCGCCTTCACCGGCCCGATGCCCTTGATGTCGGGATGGTTCGCCAGGTAGTGCGCGAGGCCGTCCGGTCCCATCCGCTGGTCGAACGCGAAGTGAGAGACCTTGAACTGCTTGCCGAACTTCGGGTGGCGCTCCCAGGCGCCGTGCAGGACCACGGGATCGTGCTCCTGCACCATCAGCGAGCCCGCGAAGGACACCGTGTCGCCAGAGTCCGTGCGCAGGCGCCCCGCGCTGAACTGCGGGCTCGAGAAGAAGAGCGCCTCGATCCGGCCGCGCACCGTGGCGGCTGCCTCATTCGTTGAGCGTGCCATCATCCGTAGACCTTCCGGTGGTAACGACAGAGGAGCCCCTCGACGAATCGGCACGCGAGCTGCCGGTCGCCGCAGAAGAAAACCGGCACGCCGTGGTCGACGATGATCGAGAGCGTCGCGCCGAGCACCGCGCTCGGGTGCGCGCCCGAGCGGTAGCGATGCGCCAGAACGTCATCGAGGGTTGCCTCGACGACGACGCACGCGAGGTCGTACTCGGAGAGCGCCCGCAGCTCGCGCGCGAAACGGCTCCGCGCGCTCACCACCGAGGCGACGTAGTCCTCGAGCGACTTGCGCTCCGCCGCGACCGACGCCTCGTAGCCATCGAGCGAGTAGTCACCGGCCGGCAGCGCACGCCGCACCGTTGCGACCCGCGCGGGGTCAAACGCGTACGGCTGCTGCTCGCGCGTGTCGACGACGATGACGATCTCGCCCTGGCTAGAAGGGGATGTCGTCCGTGCTCGAGCCACCTTGGGCATCGGACCCTCCCGTGCCGGCAGCGCCCTCATCGAGGACGATGCGGCGGTTGAAGTAGACGTTCTCGTTGTCGCCCTTGGTCCGCTTCGTGACCTCGAGCTTCACGTCGAGGAGGCGCTCGAGGTTGGCAGGAAGGTCCGAGAGCTTTTGGAGATCGAGCCCGCAGATGTGCAGGTCGTTCTTCAGCCAGCGGATGTTCTCGCGCGTCGCCATCACGTTGTTCCGCCACAGCAGGCGGCCGCGGAAGTGGGGCGCGAGGATCTTGAGCGTCCACTTCAACATCGGGTTGCCGGACGTCTTGGCGGTGGTGATCTCCACCTTGTCGACGTTGACCTGGTACTTCCCGTCCGGAACCGGGTCGAAGTCCTTCTTCTCCTCGACCGGCGCGGCGGCGAAGTCGCCGTCGAAGCGCGACAGGTCGACATCGTGGGCATCATCCTCACCAGGGTTGCGCGGACCGTTCATGGCAGTGCTCTCCTTTCCTTTGGGTTACCGAGTCGCCGGCGCGGTAGTGCGCGGCTTCGCTTGCGCGGAGGGGGACTGGGCGCTGCCGCTCGCCGCCGCAGGCGCGGGAGCGGGTGTGGGCGCCGGTGCCGGCGCTGGCGCTGCTGCCGAAGACGCGGGTTGCGGCGCGGGCCCCTGCGCGAACGCCGCGACGAACTTCGCGAAGTCGAGGTCGATCACCTCGGGGAGACGTCCGGTCCGATCGCCGGCCTCGTAGTTCGTGTTGGGCTTGCTTCGGACGACCCTCCGGTGGGCGGGCTTGCCGTCGGCGCCGGTCGTCGGCTCGAGGTCGCAAAAGAGGATGATGTCGACCATCCCCAAGACGATCTTCCGCGCCTTGTCCGGCAGCGTCGGAACGATGCGTGTGAGCTTCCCGGTGCGGGTCTCGATCTCTCGTTCCTGCGAGTGCGAGATGAGGAAGAGGCCGCAGGGCAGAAGCGCGAGCTTGTTGAGGACCCGATAGAACTCGTTGTTGATGAGCGCGTAGCCCTTGCCGTACCCGAGGTCGCTCTCGTGCTCGACCTTGAACTTCTGGCAGACGTGCTCGGCACACATCCGGTAGGCGTTGTCGACGGTGTCGATGACGACCGTCTTGAAGGCGTGCTTGCCCTCCGCGATCTCCTTGCACGCGGCCAGGAGATCGTCCCAGCTCCCGATCGGCACCTGGAACACGTCGAGGTTGTTCAGGCCGGCCTCGGTCGCCAGGAACAGGGCGTTGTCGGCCTGCGAGCACCAGGTGCTCTTGCCGATCTTGCTCGGCCCGTACACCAGCACGGTGAGGTCGTTCAGGTTCGGTTTCGGTGGGGTCTTCTGCGTCGGCAACATGTGCGGTCTCCTCTCTGGGTTCACTCTCAAAACGTCTCGTTTGCGCCGCCTGGGGACACACGTTCGGCATCCGCGGCGCGCAGCTCCTCGTGCGGCGGCCGGCGCTCGTAGAAGTTCTCGAGGACGTTCGGGCTGCCGCCGGATCGGCAGAGCGCGAAGTACGGACACGGCTTGCCGTACTGGAAGCAGAACGACGTGTTCTGGTACCAGACGTCCCTCCGGCGAGCGTCGAGGAACGCCTGCGTGAGCTCCCACAGCTCGGCGCGGAGGGTGTCGAACTGGTCCCGCGAGATGTAGAGCGTCTCGCGGTGAAAGATCTCTGGCTCGGCGTACTTCGCGGCGAGCCGCCCCTGGAATTCATCGTCGCTCTCGGGGAGGCGCCGCTTCGCGCTGCTCTTGCCGGTCTTCGACTTGGCGATCAGCTCCGCCCGGCGCGCCTCGAACTCCTCCTCGGTCTCGCCCGCGCTCTGCTGCAGCCGTGCTTTGACGAGGACGTTGTAGATGACGCCGGCGACGCGGATGCCGAGCGCGCGCTCGACGTAGTAGGCGTAGACAGTGATCTGGAAGTCGGTCCAGAGCCGCTCGAGATAGCCAGCATCGATGCCGGCGGCGGTCTTGTGCTCAAGGAGAAAGTGCTCGTCGCCGATGCGGACGATGCCGTCGACCTTGCCGGCGAGCGTGAAGCTGCGGCTCGCGGCGGCCGTCTCCGGGTTGATGATCTCGCCCTCGAAGCTCTTCTCGAGCGCGACGACCTCGAACTCCTCGCTCGCGTAGCGGGTGGCGTAGCCTCGCATCATCGCGGTCGCGAGATGCCAAACGCGGCGCTGCTCCTCTTCCTGCGCGCGGTTCGGACAGGCTCGGTCGATGATGTCGAGCGCGGCGACGAGATCGCGCGTGCGATGCCAGACCTCGAGGCAGTCGTGGATGAGTGAGCCGAAGGAGAGGTGGCGATCCCTCTCGAGCGGTACGAGCTCGAGGACGTAACGCCACTGGGCGGCCTTCCGGCAGTTCCGAAAGAGGTTCCACATCGAGTACGTGGTCGTCATCCGCTCGGTCATCGCGGCTCCTCCGCGTCCGGCTGCGGTTCCGCCGGCTCGAACGCGAGGCACTGCGAGATGACGACAAGGAAGTTCGGGTCGAGCGCGTTCGCCATCTTGCAGACGACGTGGTGACTGCAGCGCAGGCAGAGGTGCTGTTCTCGCCACTCGGCCCGCATCTCGCCGAGGCTCGCGGACGTCTTGGGCTCGTTCGTGTTCACGCGACGCCTCCCTCGTTGACGGGGCGCGCGGCGACCCCGTGCTTCGGGCGCGGGATGTCGATGAGAGCAGCGCCGCCCGAGTGACGCACGCGGCAGTAGATGGCGACGAGCTCGTGCCCCTTGTTGTCGTGGCCGGCGCGCTGGAACACGTACTCGTGCTCGCCGTCGACCTCGATGACCTGCTCGAACTCCGATCGGTAGAAGAGCCCCGGCAGCTTCAGCCACTCGTTCATGGCGCACCTCACCGCCCGATCCGGGTGAGGAGGTCCTCGACGGCTGGATGCGGTTCCATCCGCCGTTGAGGAATGTCGTTGTCGGCGCTGCCGTCGCGCTCGAGCAGTCGCGCGCGGCTGTGCTGGTAGATCCGGTCGAGGCTCTTGGTCACCTGCCAGATGAGGGCGTCGTCCACCTCCTGCGCGGCGAAGATGCCGCCCAAGCACAGGACGATCTCCCGGAAGAAGCGGTCGGTCTCTGCGGCCGTGGCCGCTCGCGGTTCGGTCATCGCTTGTCTCCTGCGTCCTGGGGCGCCGCCGGCCCGATGCCGGTGGCTCGCCCCTGAAAGAAAACGTCTCGGTCGGGGACCACTGGGGACATGGCGGCCGCTAGTCGCGATCGCCGCCGCGGCGGCCCAGGGATCGAAGCCGAGTGATTGCGCGCAGATGGCGCTTCTTCGCCGCCTCGCGGCTGATGCCGAGTTCGGCTGCGAGATCCCCCAGAGTCCGCTCATAGAGGTGGACGCCGAGGATGAGGAAGCGGTCCTCCTTGTTGATGGCGCCGGCGTCGAACAACGGGGCCGCCGCCAGCTCCGCCGCCTTCATCTCCGCGTCGTCTGGCGGAACGGCCGGCTCGCGCCCGGGCTCGACGAAGTCCCCAAGTGACAGCCGGTCGCGCTCGGGCTCTTGGGTATCGACGGCCTCGATGTCCGTCGTGTAGGGGGCCATCGCGGCGGTCAATCGCTCCTGCGCCACCGCCGTCCTCATGTCGCGCAGCCCGGCGCGCCGTATGGCTCCCATCGTGTCGCCCTCGATGTTCGCGGCGACGCGCGCAGGCCGCCGCGAGATCGGGTAGCGGTCCAACGCATCAGCGAACGCTTCGACGACGCGTCCCCAGAGGTCGTCGTGCTCGTCAGCGCGCAAGACGCGTTTGCGGTAGATGCGATCGAGCGCAGGGAACATCGCGACCGCGATGAGCGCGAACGCCCCACCACCGCCGCCACCGCGCTGATGCTCCTCGAGCAGCGCGATCAGCGTCGCGTCGTGCGCGGCCTTCGTGGCCGCGTCCTCGGCGGGATCGCGGAGTACATCGAGAAGGTCCTCGACGTCTTCGAACCGCTTCAGCGCTGGGTGTCGGTCTCTGATCTGTTTCAGGTACTCGTCGTGTGCTTTGCGGGCGGCGCTCGACTCGAGCGCGCGCCGGGCCTCGTCCCGATAGGACATGCGGACCTCCGGCGGCCCGGGCCCGCAAGCGCTTCGCGCTCACGGACTCGGGCCACTGGGGCCACGCAGACCTGGTTAGGGTTGAAGGACTCTTCGCGCGGCTACAGGCGGATGCGGAGCAGCCGTGACTTCTTGCTCGGGCACGCCACCTGGAGGACCGCGCCGCTCCCGAAGAGCGCCGCAGGGAAGTCGATCAACGTCGCGATCAACTTCCCGCGCAGAGAGCATCCGCACTGGTCCTTCGGGCAGCGCACCTCGATGGTGCGTTTCACTTCTGGCTTCTCGTTCTCGATCACGTTTTCCTCCGCGTTTTGGGCGCCACGAGGGCGCGTTCGGGCCTCGGCCGACTGGGTCAGGCCGAAGCACGGGGGGCCGCGCGCGGAGGTGGAGGGTGAGAGAAGACGGTCCATGGCTTCGAGCTCGCGCTCGCAGCCACCGCCGAAGGGACATCCGGAATTTGCGCCGCCGAAAGTCGCCCGTGGTCGCCTGCGGATCGCCGACGGGTCACTTTTTTGTCGCCGGGATCGGGCAAGGATCGCGACGCAAAGGCTCGCGAGTAGCCGCTCGGTCTCCGCGATCGCCGAGGAGTCGTCGAAGCGTCGCCAGTCGTGGGGTCGCGTCGCCAGCTCGTCGCCGGCGCGTCGCCACTCCCGCGCGTGCAGGATCCTGTCGTGTGCATTTGCCGCCACCCGTGTCTCCGGGCAGCGGGGCGACCACCTTCAGGTGACCCGCTGCTTAACAGCGGGGCGCGATAGAGGGCGTCGCAGCCGCGACAAAACGCGTCGCAAATGCACGACTGGCTTTTACGTGGTGATCCAGGTGATGGCGGGCTCCGGCTCGTAGGAGCAAAACACACCTGTTTTCATGTACTTATTGAGGTGTCGCCAGAGACCGATGTGCTTTCTCTCGAGCGTCTTCAAACCTCGACGGACGGCCGCGGAAACGGCCTGGCGTGCCTTCTCGGCATCGTCTGCGGCCTCGCGAGGCGTCCCGCCAAGGCCGGTCACCGAATTGAGGTGCCCGGAGATCTGCTCGGCCTCCTGTCGGAGTTCCGCCTGCCGATGGACGTCCCCATCCGTCTCGGCTTCCGCGAGCTCGTTCGCGATCGCCTCGAGCCGCGCCTTGTAGTTCCGGAGCGAGGTCCGATCCGAGGCTTCGCCCGCGGACCCGGAAGGCGTCGGTCCAGCGTGGCCGGCCTCCAACGCGAGCAGATCGGCGGAGTGCCGCTCCCGTCCTGGCGAACGGAGCAGAGCGGCGATGTGGCGGAGCCCGACGTTGTTCTTGAGCGTCGTCGATTCGTTCTCGAACCAGATCTTCCAGAAGTCCCCCTCGAGACGGAACGTGGGGACCGTTATCGCGCCGCTGTCCGCGCCTTGTCGGTAGCGCTCGGGCACGGCGAGTACGAGCAGGCATGAGTCGGGAAGCTTTCCCTCTTGGAAGGTCTGAGCATGTCGCTTGTGCCCTTCGGCGAGCGCGGTGAAGACGTCCTTCCCGTGGCGACGATGGAGATCAACGATTCGGCGCCCGGCCTCCTCGGACGTGAGACCGACGTGCCGCAAGACGCGTGTGGCCTCAGTGTACTCGGCGAAGAAGTCTAGCTCCTCGATGGTCCGTAGCTTCGACGCACGCTGGAGGAACGCCTCCGCCATCGTGCGTGTCTCGCCGACGGTGCGCTCGCCGGTGAGCAGATCGACCTTGTACATCTCGGGCGGGTCTTCGTCCTCGGTGAGGCCAGCCGCGAGGGCGGCGAAGCGTCGATCGATGCACTGCGAGCACCGCCCGCAATGCGAATGCAGCCTCGTCGCCTCGAAGGTTCGGCTGCAGCTCACGGCGCGCGCAGCGAGTTGGCCGTGGCCGCTCTCCTTGATGAGGCGAACGACATCCGTCTTTGTCTTCCAGACGAAAGGGCTCTCGACGATGAACGGCCGTTCGAGGAGCGCGGTGAAGAGTTTTGCCAAGCCGGCGATGGATTGCGGGTGCGTCGTTCGCGTCGCTCGCCCGCCGACCACTTGCGGCGCGATCGGCAGGTTCATGCTCGTGACGCCGTTCTCGTAGAAGCGAATCCGGTCCTTGCCCATCATCACCGCGACCGTCGTGGCGAGCGCGGCGTAGAGGAACGAACGGGTTCGCTGGGTGTACTCGCGGCCGACGCTCTCGGACTTCGTCGCCCACACCGGGATATGGCGAACCGTCTTCGTCTGGGCCTTCGTGGCGACGTCGGCTGCGAGCGCCTGAATCTGCGGCTTGCGCTTCGATGCCGAATCATGGCTCACGAGCGCGACATTGCGCCCGTCGATGATCGCCTCCTGGATCGCGCCCGCGAGCGAATCGAGTCCGCCCGAAAAGAGCATGACCTCGTCGACGCGGAAGTCGGGCACGAGCTGCGGAAAGTAGAGCTGTGCCGGTGGGAGGTGCTCCAGTTTCGTGAAGGTGAAGTCGTAGTTGTCATCCGACAGGGACTTCGGCCTGAGGGGAAACGCCGGCAAGTATGACCGTCGTCAGCGAAAATCGAGGATGTTCACCCGATCTGGTGAAATCGATCCT
>JAYUBF010000331.1:0-28022 GCA_043741435.1 Myxococcales bacterium | reverse complement strand
AGCCCAAAACTGCACCTTCGGAAACGCGCGCGCCTCCAGCAGCGTCTTCGCCTTCAGCGACCGGTCCTGCGCGTGATCTTCGCTTGTGTTGCTGCCTTCGCTGCTGTTTCCGCTTGCTGCTGGGTGCGCTTCTCCGCGGCCGACTCACCGACGAACGCGGGCCCCGCGCGGTGGCTCAGGAAAGCATGCAGCGTCTCGTCGGCCTGCATGCGCTGCAGCACCGCGTTGCGGTACACCTGGTACCCCGCTAGCGGCGAGTCCAACACGGACAAACCATTCGCGCTCGGCACGTGACGCGGAAATTCGGGGACGTAGCCTTCGTAGATGCCGGTCGGCTCCGTGAATTGGGCGATCTCCGGGAACGGGGTTGTGTGGATCACCACGTTGTGCCCCGGTGACCTCGCGAGCTGCGAATCTGACGTCGTGAAGGCGGCGCGGATCACCGGCGCGCCGTTCAAGTGAGGCGTGAGCCGCCACACGTAGTAATCGAGAGCGCGCCCCGTCGACGTCACGTCGAGGAAGACGATCGTCCTGCCGCTCGCAAGCACTTCGGGAGGAATGATCTTGTTCACATACTGCGCCAGCACCGCGGCTCCGGGATCGCTCGCTTGGTTGCTGCTCGCCGGGAAATTCACCGCGAGCTGCTTGCCGCCGAGATTCTGCATGAACGCGACGAGCGGCGCCGGATCACGCCCGAGGCCGACGAAGTAGTGCTTGTCGGCGGGGAAGCGCGTGAGGAGCTCCTGTGCCGCGTTGCGAAGATCGTTGTATTGGGCCGCCGTCACGTGCGGTGCTTCGTTCACGTCTGCGAGTGGGCCGGGGGGGAGCGCCACGGCCTTGACGAACGGGCTCCTCCACCTCGGTTGCGCTGCCCGCGCGCTGGTCGCTGCTTGGGCGTTTGCGTGCGCGACTGCGAGGCCGGCGTGGCCGACGTACAACGCGAGGACGGCGGCGGAGAAGGTGCGGAAGAGCGTCATGTCGGTCCTTGGTGGGGGAGAGCGAGCTACTCGGCTTTCTTCATTGCGGAAGTGGACAGCGCCTTCATCAGCTTCTTGAAGCTCGCCGCCATGTTCACCGTCTCCTCGCGCGCCTTTTCGGCATGCGAGCCGAGGTAGTACTCGGACTCGTCCGTGATCTCGCGCTGGAAGTGCTCGCTGGTCTCGAAGCGCGCGGCCAGCGACGACAACATCGCTTGGTCCATCTTCGCGTACGACATCGCGTGGCCCATCAAGCGGCGGTAGTCGCGGTTGCGGATCTTCGACGCCTCTCGAGCCTCTTCGACCTTGTCCATGAACGTACGCACGACCAGGTTCGCCTCGCCCTCGCTGCCAAGGATCTTCGCGGTCTGACCCTGCGCGGTGATCGACTGCTTGAGCCAGTCGTTCAGCTTCTTCCCGCTCCCGCTCAAATATCCCTTCTCGTGCGCTTCTTCCCGGGGCGGCAGGCTCGCCACCAGTTGCTCGATGGTCTTCTTCATCACGTTCGGGAAGTCCTTCGCCTCGGCCAGCTGCTTCTCCTGCTTCACGCGCTGGCCCTCGAGCTTGGCCTCTTCTGCGATCTTCGCCGCGGCCTCCGCCTGCTCTCGCTCCACCTTGTTCGCGGCTTCGCGGCGCGCGGCCTCCGCGGGAGACTCGGCGATGAACGCGGTGCCACCATGCTCCATCAAAAAGCCATGCAGCGCCTCGTCGGCTTGCATCCGCTTCAAGAGCGCGCCGCGATACTTTTGATAGGTCTTGCGCGGCGCGTTGAGCTCGCTGAAGGAGCTCGAGCCCGGCACGTGGCGGTTAAACTCCGCGATCGAGTTCTCGTAGATCCCGCCCGGCGCCATGAAGTTGTAGATCTCGGGAAAATTCGCGGTGCTGATCACCGTGGTGCCGGGCGACGCTTTGCTCAAGCCGTGGCTCGGATCGGAGAATGCGACGCGGATGACCTTGGCGCCCAATAGGTGCGGCTCGAGCAGAGGCACATAGTGCTCGAGAGCGCGCGCCGACGACGTCACATCGACGAACACGATGGTCCGCCCGCTCGCGAGCACCTCGGCGGGAATGATCTTCGTCACGTACTTGGCGAAGACCTTTGGCCCAGCGTTCATTGCACCGTTGCTGCTCGCTGGAAAGTTGACCGCGAGATCCTTGCCGCCGAGATTTTGTAAGAACGCAATGATCGGTGCCGGGTCTCGACCGAGACCCACGAAGTAGTGCTTGTCGGCCGGAAAGCGCTTCAGCAACACCTGGGCACCGTTGCGCAGGTCTTTGTACTGGTCGGCGGTCACGTGGCCGTACCCGTTCACGGTCAGGAGCGCGGTCTTCGGAACGACGGTGCCCCGCACGAACGGGCTCTTGAACCGCGGTGCAAACGCTGCGCTGTTGCTCCCGGGCACGCTCGCGTGCGCGTCTCCCATCGCGGAGGCGAAAGAGAGCGTGAAGACAGCAACAGAAAAGTGACGAAAGAGCGCTCGCATTGGCAGAGTCCTAGGTGGAGTTGGTGAACGTCCGGCCCAACCCGATGCAACGCGCGCGCCAGGATCGAAACACCGCGCTGTGTCACGGGGGTTGGGATCCATTCGAGAAATGCGACGCCGACCTGGTGGCTCGCGTTGCCGCCGTGGCCTGTAGCTTGGGTCAAATAACCCCAGCTACAGGCCGTAGCGCTTGATCTTGTCGTACAGCGCGCTCTCACCGACGAACGGATTCCACCCACGCGGCCAATCTCGTCGAGATGGAGCAGGTTGCCACCTTCGTATGACGTGGAACTGGTCGAACATGATGCTGGCGTGCGGCGCGTGCTCAGCCTTGAGCGTCGACGTACGGAACGGCTTCCACGCGGTGCTGCGCCCGCTCGGCGGAGCTGGCCACCTATCTCGGCGCGGAGCTCCGCGGGCAACTGCTCGACGGTCGAGCGCCGTTGCTAGTGCGAGTCCGCTCCGACACTATCGTGTTGAGCGTAGCGACGTGAGCGTGAGGCCTGGCTTTGCCTGGCCGGGAGCGGATCAACTCGAAGCGGACTCGGTCTAGTGGTCGACAAGATGGCGCGCGGCACCGCACAGCAACGCTTCGAGGTGCGACTGCGTCGCTTCATGGCGGAGAAACTCCAGCTCCCTGTCGGAGACGGACGTGCCAGAGCGCGCGCCGGTGCGGGTCGAGCTCTACCTCGCACGCGGCGACGATCGCGCGGCGGCGGCGAAGGGATCAGTTCGCTTCGCCGATCCCGGCCATGAGCGACTTGTAGTTTGCGCTCATGTTCTCGGTGCCAGCGGGCTGGTGTTTCGAGCCACTGAGGTAATACTCCGCCTCCTCCGTGAGCTCGCGCTGCATGTCGGGACTCTTGCGGTAGTGGGCGCCGAGCGCCGCGCGCATCTTCTCGTCCATCGTGCTGAAGCCGAGCGCGTGACCGAGCAGGCGGCGGTAGTCGCGCTTGCGGATCTTGTTCTCGGCAAGCGCTTTGTCGAGGACATGGGTGATAAAATGGAGCGTCATTTCGTTCGGTCCCTCTCGGCGGGCGGCCTCGCTGACGCCCTCGGCCTTCTTGTGCCGCTCGACCGCCTGCACCAACCAGGCGTTGAGCTTCTCCCCGCTCTCCTCAAGGTAGGGGCCCTTGTCGTGCCCTTCAGCGCGTTCCGCGAGCCCCGCCACCAGGTCCTCCACCTCTTTCTTGAGATACGCGGTGGATCGGCGCAGCTCACGAACCTTGTGGGCGATCTTTTGCCGATCGGAGGCCAACGCCGCCTTTCGCTCGTGGAGCAGCGCCGCAACCTCGGCCTTGGTGGGGGGCGTGGTGACGCGAACCTCTTCGGTCAGGAAGTGGTCCAGATCGGTGTCGCGCTTCATCCGCTCGAGCAGACCATCCCGGAACGCCTTGTAGGCGGGTCGCTCGGTGAGGATCGCTTCGCGAAAGCCATGATTCAGTTGATGGCGAACGTGCTGAGCGACGGTCCCTTCGTAAGGGGGGTTCAAGAACTGCTGCACCTCGTGCAATGACGTGAGATCGATCTGGTGGATCGTCGCTTTGGCTTGTTTTGAATTTTCGCGGTACTGATCGTACCCGGCGCTCGAATAGTCGGTGGCGGTGAAGGCGGCCCGTTCGACCTTCACCGTCGATCCGATGCTGCGGAGATACTCTTCGAAGACGTCCGGAAAGCCACGGTCGTAGGCGCCGATCGTGCCGCCGCCGTTGGTCTGATCGTACAGAACGATGGTGCGATCTCCGAACAGGACCTCCTTCGGGATCTGCGCCTCGACGAAGGGTTTGATGTGCTCGGCGGTGAGTCCGGTGAAGTAGTTCTTGCCGCTCGAGCCGACGAAATTGATCGCCAGCTCGGTTCCTCCTAGCGCCTGAAGGAAAGCGGTGATCGGGGCGGGGTCACGGCCGAGGCCGATGAAGAAATGGCGATTGGGATCGAACTTTCTGAGGAAGACCTTCATCGCCGTCTTGAGCTCGGAGTACATCTTGTCGTGAACGAAATGTCGCATACCAATTGTGACGATGCCGGAGGCCGGGAGCGTGGGAAGGGTCGCATGCTGGGGATCGAGCGGACTGCGTAGAAGGCGGCGTGCCGACGTCGAGTTGGCAGCAGCCCTGGGCGGCAGAGCGGTGGCCGCAACCGGAACGGAGGTGAGCAGCAGAAATGCGCTGAGACGCAGGAGGGGTCGATGGTCCATGGCGCGCTTCTGAAGCAAGACCAGGGCCAGATTTAGGTGCCTGAAAAGCAACAAATTGCTGCAGCACCGTTTCCGCTAGGAGTGCCAGTTCGGAAGATCGAGGCCAGCAGCCGGGGACATTTGACCCCGTCGATTTCGCGCGGGTAGTCGTTCACCCGGGGTCCACCCGCCACACGCAGCTCGTCGTGCAGGAGGTCTCCGCAGCGCCCTCGATTAACGCGGGGCCCCGACTGGTGCTTCGCGCCTTTGCCAACGGATGGGCCATGACCCGGCAGCAGGGCTGATATAGGCTAGCGCCCATGCGTGTGATCCTCGTCGGAGCTGGTGCGGTCGGCATCGTGTTGCACCGCGCCCTCGAGCAGCAAAAGGGCAACGAGGTGACGTTCCTCGTCCGGCAGGGCAAGAAGCGCGCGCTCGAGCGCACCAAGATCTCCGACGCACGCTCCGGCGAGCTCCGCGTGCGCGAGCGCCCCGCGATCGTCGAGATCGGCCAGGTCAAGCCCGGCTTCGACACGCTGGTGCTGTGCGTGCGCGCCGATCAAACCGCGGCCGCCCTCGACGACGTTGGGCCGCTGCCCGCCGGTTGTCGCCTCACCACCGTGACCCCCGGCCCCGAGGGCCTCGCGCTCCTGCGCAGCCGCCACCCGGGCCATCCTGCCGCCCGGATTTCGCCCACGTTCATGGCGTACGCCGACAACGACGTCATCAACCTGTGGCAACCCCCGGTGCTGAAGACGCAGGTGTGTCATGACGATGGCGACGCGGCGTCCGCCGCATTTGCCGACGAGCTGGCGAGCGCGCTCGACGCTGGCGGCGTGCCCGCACGTGCGCGCGCGAAGATGCCGCTCGGGATGGACAGCGCGAGTGACGCGGTCGCGCCGTTGCTGTCGGCGTACGCGCTGTCCGGTTACGACGCCGACGCGCTCGCCGCCGATCGCAGCCTCCTCGGCCTCACCGCGGACGCGATGGCCGAGGTGTTGGCCTTGGACGGGGCTCCCGGCATCGCGAGCAGCTTCGTGAAACGAACCGCGGCACCGCTCTTGCGCGCGGCCCTCGGCACCGCGTCGGCGCGCTTGCCCGCGTCGTTCTCCGCCATGTGGCGCGCGCACGGTCCGAAGATCGACGGACAGACCCACGCCTCCATCGTCGAGCTGGTGCGTCGAGCCGAGGCAGACGGGCGCAGCGTCCCGGCGCTCTCCGAGATGCGCCACCGCCTCGACGCCAGATCCCCCACCACCGTGCCCAAGGAGAACGCCAAGGTGAATGCCAAGGTGAATGCCAAGGTGAATGAATGACCGAACCGCAACTGGGAGGACGCAAAGAGCGCATGATGCGCGCGCTCTCTGGCCAGCCCACCGACACCACGCCCATCTGGATCATGCGACAAGCAGGTCGCTACCTGCCGGAGTACCGCGCCACACGCGCGAAGGCCGGCAGCTTTCTCCAGCTCTGCAAGACGCCCGAGCTCGCGTGCGAGGTCACGATCCAGCCGATCGATCGCCTCGGCGTCGACGCCGCGATCTTGTTCTCGGACATCCTCATCCCACTCGAGAAGATGGGCATCCCGCTCTCGTTTCCCGAGGAAGGGCCGCGGCTCGAGCCGGTGCGTGACCGCGCGGCGATCGACGCCTTGCGCGTCCCCGATGCCGACGCCGAGATGCCGTACGTGATGGAGGCGCTGCGCCTCATCCGTCGCGCTCTCGACGGTAAAGTGCCGCTCATCGGCTTCTCCGGTGCGCCGTTCACGCTGCTAACCTATGCGGTGGAGGGCAAGACCGGCAAGCAGTTCACCGACACCAAGAAGCTGTTGTTTGCCGCGCCCGACGCGGCCCACGCGCTGCTCGAGAAGCTCACCGAGACCACCATCGCGTACCTCAGCGCGCAGATCCGTGCCGGCGCGCAGATCGTGCAGCTGTTCGACTCGTGGGTCGGCCAGCTGGCGCCGGAAGACTTTCGCGTCTTCGCCGGCCCGTACGTGAAGCGCATCATCGAGCGCATTCGACCGCTCGGCGCCAAGATCATCTACTTCGCGAACGACGGCGCCACGCTGCTGCGCGACTCTGCTTCCCTCGGCGCGGACGCGACCGCCATCGACTGGCGTCTGCCCATGGACGAAGCACGCCGTATCGTGGGGCCCAACGTCACGCTGCAGGGCAACCAGGATCCCACGTCGCTGTTCGCGCCGATCCCGGAGATCGAGCGCCGCGCGCGCGATGTCATGACGCGCGCCGGGGTCACGCGCCACATCTTCAACCTGGGCCACGGCATCCAACCTCCGACGCCACCTGAGCATGCGCTCGCGCTCGTCGAAGCCGTGCACCGGATCGGCTTCGAGCTCCGCAAGACCTGAGCGGTTTGGCACCCGTCGTCGTCGTCGGCGCCGGCCCGTCGGGCTTGGCCATCGCGCTGCGCCTCGTCGACCACGGCGTCGACGTGGTGGTGGTGGAGCGCGCCGATCGCGTCGGCGGTCGCGTGTACACCGCGCGCGACCGGGCGTTCTCGATCGAGCACGGTCCCGCCGGCATCCTCGACGGAGCGCCCGACACCCGCGCGCTCCTCGGCGCACTCGGATCGCACGCACCCACGGTGGTGCCCTCTGCCTCGACGGTCAGCCGGCGCTACCTGGTCACGGGTGGCAAACCCCGCGCGCTGCCTTCCGGTCCTCTTGGCTTGCTGTTCGGCAGCGCGCTCTCGCTGCGCGAGCGTCTATCGCTGTTGCGCGAGCCCTTCGTCCCACGGCGATCGGATCCTGCGCCCGAGACGGTGGCGGCGTTCACGCGACGTCGCTTCGGTGATGCGCTCGCGACCCGCCTGGCGCAACCCATGGTGCTCGGCGTCTTTGGTGGCGACTACGCCGCGCTCGAGCTGGACAGCGCGTTCCCTTTCTTACGTGACTACGAGCACGAGCACGGCAGCGTGTTGCGCGGCGTCGTGGCCGAGGCTCGCTCCCGACGCCGTCGAGGCGAGGCCCGCGCTCGACTCATCAGCTTCGAAGGCGGCATGGGCGCCTTGCCGGCAGCCATGGCGGCCAAGCTGGGCGATCGCGTACGGCTGTCGCGCGAGGTCGTGAGCGTGGATGCGCTCGCGGATGATCCAGTCACTGGCAATTTGACCGTGCAACTCCGCGACGGCATCCGGCTCGCGTGCCGTCACCTCGTCCTCGCGACCGAGCCGGACGCCGCCGCGTCGCTCACCAAGACCGTCGACGCGACGCTCTCCGATCAGCTGTCGGCGATCCCCTCGACGCCGATCGCCTCCGTCCATCTCGCATGGCCGCGCGCGGCAATCGCCCACCCACTCGATGGGTTCGGGGTCCTCAGCCCACGCCAGGAAGGCTTGCGCACGATGGGCGTGTTGTTCATGAGCAGCATCTTCCCGACCGCCAGCGCCGCCCCCGCGGGCACCGTGTTGTTGCGGGTGATGGTGGGCGGCGCGAACGATCCGCAGGCGCTCGATCTCGACGACGAAACCTTGCTGTCCGCCACCCAACGCGAGGTCAGCACGCTCCTTCGCATCTCGGGCGCACCGACCTTCCGCCACCTCGTGCGCTGGCCGCGCGCCATCGCGCAGTACCCACTCGGTCATGCGCACCTTCGGGTGGACCTCGAGAGCCGCGCGCGCGCGCGCCACATCACCGTTGCGGGTACCGCGCTGCACGGCGTCGGCGTCAACGATGTGATCCGCGATGCCACCCGCGTCGTCGAGCGACTCTTGGCCGGCGAACTCCCGCGATGAGCTTCTCCTCTCGTCTCGCCGCGCTGGTCACGCGCCGGCCCGGCACGGTGTTGCTCGCCGCGTTGCTGCTCACCCTGGCGGTAGTGCCGAGCGCGATCCGGCTCCGGCTCGAGACCGACATCTACGACCTGTTTCCGCAGGATCAACCGGTCGCGCGCGCCTTCGCGCGCTTCTCGAAGACCTTCGTAGCCGAGCCGGTGATCTTGGTCCTCGTCGAGAGCAGCGACCCCGCGAAGCTCGACGCGTTCGTCGATCCCTACGCCGAAAAGCTGCGCGGCTCCAGCTTCGTCGCCGAGGTGCGCCATCGCCTCACGGGTGAGGCCGGTCGTTTCTTCCGCGATCACCTCGTCGCCTTTCTCGACGAGCAAGAGATCGATACGCTCACCCAGCGCACCGAGCCCACCGCGTTGCGCGCGCAGCTGCAGCGCATCCGCGGTCTGTTGTCGGCGCCCGGGGGATCGTCGCTGGCGCCCATCCTGAGCGCCGATCCGTTCGAGCTCTTGCCGCTCGTCGGCAAGCGCATGGGCGGCGGCGTGGCCATCGACACCACGAGCGGCCTGTTCAAGAGCGCGGACGGTCGTGCGCTGCTCCTCTACGTGAAGCCGCGTGTCGTCGACAGCGATCCCGAGCACACCCGCGCTCTGCTCGCCGAGCTGGGCCGCCTCGGCGAGGCGCTCGGCGCCCGCGTCACCGATGGGAGCTTCAGCGGCGGCGAGGGCCTCGAGATGTCGTTCACCGGACCGTCGGTGTACGCGCTGCACTACCGCGACTGGCTGCACGCCGACATGACGCGCTCCACGGTGCTGTCGGCCGTTGCCGTGCTGCTGTTGTTCGGCGTGTTGTTCCGCGCCCTGCGCGTGCTGCCCCTCGTGGGTTTCCCGCTCCTTGTCGGTGTGGTGTGGACTGGAGCTCTCGCGCAGCTCTGGTTCCACCGCATCAACGCCGTATCGCTGGCCTTCGGCACCATCCTCATCTCCATCGGCATCGATCTGCCGATCCAGCTCTACAACCGCTTGCGGGAAGAGCTGTGCGACCACGCGCCTCGTCTCGCGCTCGCGCGCACGCTCGAGCACTTCGCCGGGCCGGCGGTGCTCGCCACACTGGGACCTGCTGCCGTCTTCGCTGCCTGCACGTGGTCGCGCTTCCGCGGCTTGCGCGAGCTCGGCGCTCTCTCGGCCCTGGGCCTGGTGATGAACTGCATCGCCATGCTCACCATCTTCCCGTCGCTGCTGGCCTGGCTGCCTGCCAAGTGGTGGGGCGCCCGCGCCGTGCCGGTGCCACAAGGTGGCGTGTTCCGCGCGATCGGCGCGTTCTCGGCGCGCTGGCCGCGGGCAATCCTCGCCGGGTCGCTGCTGCTGCTCGTCGGTGCACTGCCGTTCGCGAAGGACGCGCGTTTCGATCGCAACCTCTTCTCGCAGCCGCCGGACATGGCACCAAGCCGGGTGCAGGCCGAGCTGGAGCGGCGCTTCGGCCAGCGCGACGGGGCCGCGATCGCCTATGTCGAGGCCTCCGGAGCAAACAAGAGCGCCGACGATCTCGACGAGGAAGCGCTGCAGGCATCGGATCGCTGGCTCGTCGCGGCCGAGCGCCTGAAGCAGGCTGGTTGGTTGCGCGGCTATCAGTCTCTATCGCTGCTGGTGCCATCCCGCGCGACGCAGACGCAGCGCCTCGCTCGCCTTGCCACGCAAGTACCTGCCGCGCGCGTCGCCGAGATCCGCGCTGCGCTCGTGGAGCTCGGCTTCGACCCCGAGCCGTTCTCCTCGTTCCTCTCGCAGCTCGATGGCACCGCCCAGCCCGTGCGCGTCACCGATCTACCGCGGGAGCTCGACTTCGTGGTGCGCCTCCACCTGCACCACGATCCCGGCGAGGCCCGCATCGCGACGTACTTGTACGCCGTCACCGATGATCGCCAAGCGCGCGCCTTGGAGGAGATCCAGCGCGCTGCCGAGCACGCAGGCGGCGTGATCACCGGCAAGCCGCTCCTCGAGCCAGCGTTGCGCGATCAAGCGCAGCGCGATCTCTTCCGCACGAGCGTGCTCGCCGCACTCCTCGTCGCTGTGCTGGTGTTCCTCTATTATCGGCGCTGGCGCCCATCGGTGGCGCTCCTGCTCCCGCTCACGCTGGCATGGGTGCTGTTTGCCGCGGCCCTCACCTGGTTCGGCATCCCGCTCAACCTGTTCAACCTGCTCGCGGTGCCCCTCGTCATCGGCTATGGCATCGACGACCACGTGTTCCTCACGTATCGCTTCGAAGAGGACCCGACGCACGATGTGCGCAACTCGCTCTCATCGACGGGCCGCGCGGTGATGGTGACCACCCTGGCGACGATGGCCGGCTTCCTCCCCATCGCCTTCGCGCGCTTCCCGGCACTGCGCCTGCTCGGGATCTCGGGCGCGCTGGCGGTGGGGCTGTGCATGTTCGCGGCGTTCCTCGTACACCCCGCCGCGCTGGTCTTGCTCGTGGGTGGGAAGAAGTCGAGCTAGGCTCCTCCGCACATGTTCCGCATGGTCACCCTCAACCTCAACGGCATCCGCTCGGCTGCGGCCAAGGGCTTTCTCCCGTGGGCCAAGCGCGTCTCGGCCGACTGCGTCGGCGTGCAGGAGATCAAGGCGCAAGCGGCCGACGTCGCCGATCGCTTCGATCGCCTGCACGGCCTCAAGGGCCACTTCCACTTCGCGGAGAAGAAGGGCTACTCCGGCGTCGGGGTGTACGCGAAGAAAGAACCCAGCGACGTGAAGGTGGGCCTCGGTTGGCCCGAGTTCGACGCCGAGGGTCGCTACGTGGAGGTTCGCTTCGACACGCCGCAGCGGAAGCTCAGCATCATCAGCTGCTACTTCCCGAGTGGCTCGAGCGGCGAGCATCGTCAGCTGGCCAAGTTTCGCTTCCTCGAGGCGATGACCCCGTACCTGCGCCAGCTGAAGGAGCAGCGCGAGTTCATCCTCGTGGGTGACGTGAACATCGCGCACAAGGAGATCGATCTGCGCAACTGGCGCAGCAACCGCAAGAACAGCGGCTTCCTTCCCGAAGAGCGCGCCTGGATGACCCACACCCTCGACGAGATCGGGCTGGTCGATGTGTTTCGCACCCTCAACGCGAAGCCCGAGCAATACACCTGGTGGAGCAACCGCGGTCAGTCGTGGGCCAAGAACGTGGGCTGGCGGCTCGACTACCACCTCGCCACGCCGGGGCTGGCCGGCAAAGCACGGCGCGAGAGCATTTACCTGCGGAAGCGCTTCAGCGATCACGCTCCCCTCACCATCGACTACGACTTCACGCTGTAGCCTCGAGATGGAAAATTCCCCCATGCGCATGCTCGTGGTTGCACTCCTCGTCTCGTTCCTCGTCGGGTCCGCCGCGCATGCCACGTCCGAGGCCGACATTCGCGCCACGTTCGACCGCTATCGCAAGGCAGCCGTGAACAAAGACGGCGCCGCCGCAGCCCTCGAGGTCGACGCCGCCACCGCGCAGTACTTCGGCCGCATCCGCAGCGATGCGCTCGTGGCGCCCGACGTGCACGGCCTTCCCATCCTCGACAAGATTTTCGTCTTGCGGGCTCGCGCCGAGCTCACCGCGGATCAGCTGTCGGCGTTCGACGGTCGCGCGCTCGTGGCCCACGCGCTCACCAACGGCTGGATCGTCACCACCCAGCTCGGTCGCGCCAGCTTGAGCGACATCCACGTCGAGGGCGATCGCGCGAGCGCGCTGCTCATCGTGGCGAAGGTGGTCGCGCCCGATCCCTTCGTGTTCCATCGCGAGAAAGCCCGCTGGCACATCGACCTCACCACGTTCAACGCGGCCTCGGGCCGTGCGCTCGCCACGCTCGCCGCGTCGCGCCACCTGAGCGAAGACCAGCTAGCTTTACGCATGTTGGCCGAGATCCTCGGTCACCCGGCGCCCGCGTCGGTGTGGAGCCCGGTGCTTCCGCCTCGTCCCCGCTGATCCTCGAGACGCGATCATGCACGAGCACCGGTTCGCCGCGCAACATCTTGATCATCGTCGCCGGGTAGGCCGACGCAGCGACGGACAACTCACGAATGGGAGCGGCCTGAGCACCCAGGCGCTTCCGTGCAGCTGGCGCCACTATCGCGACGCCGCAACACCGCCTCCCGAACTTCGCCGAACTGCGCGAGGCTCGATGATACGCACTACAGGCTCTCCCTCTGCGACCTCCCCCAAAGAGAGATCGAGCTGTTTGTGCAGCGCGATCGCGATGCGATGGACGGTCTGCCACTGCGGGGTGCTGTACTGCGACGTCTCGAGCCGCGCGATCGCGGGCTGCTTCGTTCCGATGAGCTCGGCGAGCTGCGCCTGGCTGAGGCTGGCGCTTTCTCGCATGGCCCGTACCGCGCGTGCGATCTCGTGCACGTAGGTTCGCTCACGGTAGGCGACCACGAACCTCGGGTCCTTCAGCTCTGCGCGGAGCACGTCCCCAAGTGCAATCCCGCCGCTCTTTTTCTGCTTCGCCATCATCTACCCCCGAGCACTTGTTCCATCCGTGTCGACGCGAGCTCGATGCCTCGCCGCTGATCTTGCTTTTTGCAGACGTGGAGCACGGTAACCGTTGCACCCTGCCGCACGAAAAACGTCCGATAGCCGCCCGTGCGTATCTCCCACAACGGCTTGTGTCCCTTGATGGGCTTCTTCGAGATCGGGGCCTTGTCGCCCTCCTGCTCGAGCCGCTGCAGATCAACCAAGACGTAGGCCCGATCGGCAGCTTCCAAGGCTCGCAGGAAGTCAAGCGGCGGCGATCGCCGCGAGTCGGTCTGGAAGAAGCTCACGCCCACGACACGAGTATAACGTACTCGTTATACTCGTCAACCGTTTCCATAGGCGTTTCCATAGGCGTTTTCATTGGCGCCCCGTGGACACCCAAGAGGAGTTGGGCAACCCATTTATCGTTGCTGATTGCCGCTCACTTCCGCTCGACGCGGCATCCGTCGATCGTCGGTGTTGGATTCTTGCTTCGGTGTCCGCCCATGCGCAGCACATTCATATTGCGCGAACGCCAAGCGCTGCTTCGAACCGGGCCAACGACGATGCTGCCCCCGTACGATGGCGGGCACGTTCGACCCGAGCCACGTCCCCAGCGTGACCGATTCACTCAGGCTGTATTAGTTGGCTGGACCGGGCAGAAGCGTTGCGCTCCGAGCGGACAACGGACGACCGTAGCGGGCCATTGATCCACCCGCTGGATCAAGCGGCCGCTGCTGACGCCAGGCGTCGCCGCCTTGCTCTCGCGCAACAGTTCAAAACTGCTCATATCAAGGGGATAGCGGTCAGGGCATCGGCCAAAGAGTGGCCTGCGACTTGCGTTGAAGCGGTCCCGTCATGCGCCGCGGTCTGTTCCTTCTTTGGCCCACCCTGCTGCTCGCAGCGTGCGTCGCCGCGCCTGCGGCCGACAGCGAGCAGAGCCAGAACCTCGGGGACCCGTGTGCGAGCAGCAGCTTGTTCGCCGGCATCGCGACGCGTGCGCAGGCAGGCCGCAGCCCGCTCGCCGCGGACAAGATGGTCACGCTCCACAACACCGCCGACAGCCACGTGTTGATCGGCGGCGTCGCGATCTTCGCTGCGACGGCCGACCTGATAGCGAGCGCACGCAACGACGTCGCGGTGCAAACGTGGCGCTGGGATCCGGGCAGCGCACCGACGCTGTACTTGATGGACGGGCTTCGTCGGCTCGAGGAGCGCAGACGCGCCGAGGGTGCAACGTCGCCCGTGGTGGTGCGGATGCTCATCAACATGGTCGTGCCGCAGAGCGTGAACCTCATGACGAGCATCGGGGCCCAGCTGGCGGGGCTGTCGCTCGATCCCCAGCTCGTGCGGGTGGACGTCGTCCAGTTCTCCCCGCAGCTCCTTGGTGCCAGCCACGCCAAGACCGTCGTCGTCGACGGCCAGCGCGCGCTCGTCATGGGTGCCAACTTCGCGACCGGCTATGCGGTCGACAACGAGTGGCTCGATTCCGGCGTGATCGTCGGCGGAGACGTCGCCCAATCGCTGTTCGCCGACTTCGCCAGCGTGTGGTCTCGCGGACGCCTTTGGCTGTGCCGAGATCGGCCCGACTACACCGCCAATTCGCGGGGCCCCGACGGCGAGTCGCTCGCGGACCCCTGCTTCACCGCGCCGCCCGTGCCCACCACGTTGCCTCCCGTAGCGGAGAGCTCGCAGTGTCTGCCGATGCTCGTCACCAGCCACGAAGCCAACCCCGCGCCCTTCCCCTTCGCGCAGAACGACACGGCCCAGGCGCAGATGTTCCTCACCGCCGTCGACAGCGCGAAGCGGCAGATTTTCCTCCAGACGCCCAACCTCAACGAGAGCGCGCTGAAGAAAGCCTTGGTCGAGGCGGCCCGTCGCGGCGTGGTGGTGCAGCTCCTCCTGTCGAAGGGCTTCGAGGAGACCGGCGAGTCGCTGCCGGGCCGTGGTGGCCCCAACGGCATGACGGTGGACGATCTCTACGCATCGCTCACCGACGTCCCGAACGCGTGCCGGCGGATGCAGGTCCGCTGGTACTCGGCCGACGGTCTCGCTGCGCTCGAGGGTACGCCACCACCCAACAGCCACGTGAAGTACCTCTCCATCGATGGCCAGATCGCGATCAGCGGCAGCGCCAACCAGGACGTGCAGTCATGGCGCAACTCGCACGAAGTGAACGTGCTCGTGGACAGTGCGAGCGTGACGCAGAGCTGGGATGGCCAGTTGTTCCTGCCCGCGTGGAACCGTTCGATCGTCCTCGAGGCCTGCGCCACGACGCAGTAGCGGGTGGCAACCGGCGTATGATGCGCGCCACATGTTCGGCACCACCATGGCTGACGGCAAACTGCTCGGAATGCCGGCGCTCGACGCGCTGGCGCTCCTGAGCTTGCCGCTGTTCTGGGTGGGCAGCTTCGCCTACTTCGCGCTGCGCTCGATCGTTGTCGGTGTTCCACGAACCGATCGCATCGGGCGATTGTCCATCTCGCCGTACCTGCCGCGCATGGTGATGGAGTTCGGCTACTGGATGTTCACCTTGCCCATCGAGGTGCTGCTCTGGCTCGGCGTCAGCGCCGACATGGTGACCGCCGCTTCGGTGGTGTTCACCGTGCTCGCGGCCGTGGCCTTCGGCGGGGGTTACTTCGCGCTCGGTGGCTGGACCTTGCTGCTCGCGTTCACCTGCGATGCATGGGACGGCATCATCGCCCGCCACCAAGGCACCACCTCGGCGGCTGGTGAGTTCCTCGACTCCACCGTCGATCGCTACAACGACCTCATCGGGTTCTTCGGCCTCATGTACTACTATCGGACCGATTGGTTTCCGCTCCTCCTCGCCGCGCTCGCGGCCGTAGGATCGACGGTCACCAGCTACGCGCGCGCCAAGGGCGAGGCCGCCGGCTTCGATCCCAACGTGGGCTACATGCAGCGCCACGAGCGCGCGGTCTACCTCGGCGGCGCCGCTGTTTTCGGGCCCATCCTCGCCCTCTGGCTCGAGCCGGACGCCCTGCACCCGCGCTACCACCTCATGATCGTATCTTTGGCGCTCATGGCGGTCCTCACCAACCTCACGGCGATCCTGCGAACCCGGTACGTGCTGGTTCGTCTCCGCGCGCGCGATCAGAAGCCACCGGTGGACGAATGCCAACCATGACCGCCAGCCGCTTTGCCCGCGTCGTCACGCCGATCCCCGGCCCCCGCTCGATCGCGATCACCGCGCGCGAGCAGCCGTTCCTAGCGCCCGGCATCCAGTCCATCTCCACGCTGGCGGGCATCGCCGTCGATCTCGGGGAAGGCGCGCGCATCACCGACGTCGACGGCAACGTGTTCCTCGACTTCGTCGCCGGCATCTGCGTCTCGTCGCTGGGTCACGGCCATCCCGCGCTCGCCGAGGCACTGCACAAGCAGGCGCTGCGCATGTCGGCGACCAGCTTCGCGTGCGAAGAGCGCGCCGAGCTCCTCGAGCGCATCGGCAAGCAGGCCGGGAAGATCGGCTCGGGGAAGCTCCAGCGCACCCAGCTGTACTCGGGCGGCGCCGAAGCCGTCGAGAGTGCGCTCCGGCTCGCGCGCGCCTACACGCAGCGCTACGAGGTGCTCTCGTTCTGGGGCGGCTACCACGGCAAGACCGGAGGCGTCGCCGGCCTCATGGGCTCCGACTGGAAGAGGGGCCTCGGGCCTTCCACATTCGTGCCCGGCCTGCACCTCGCGCCGTTCCCCGATCCATTCCGCAGCCCGCTCGATGGCGGCGAGCGCATCGAGGGCGCGGCGCTCGAGCACATGAGCGCCCGCTACCTCGGATTTTTGCGCGACAAGCTTCGCCTCGAGACGGACGGAAATCTCGCCGCGATCATCGTGGAGCCCATCCAAGGCACGGCCGGCAACGTGTTGCCGCCGCCGGGCTTCTTGCGCGGCCTGCGGGCGCTCGCCACCGAGGTCGGCGCACTGCTCATCTGCGACGAGATGATCACCGGCTGGGGACGCACCGGAAAAATGTTCGGCCAGCTGCACGAGCCGGGCTTCGAAGCCGACATCTTCACGTTCGGCAAAGGCGTGGGCAACGGCTTCCCCGTCACCGGGCTGGTCACCACCGACGAGATCGCCGATCCGAAGAACAACGATCCGTGGGGTCGGCCGTCATTCTCTTCTTCGTCCTACGGTGGCTCTCCGCTCGCCGCGGCCGCGGCCAACGCCGTCACCCGCGTGGTGGTGGAGCAGAAGCTCGACGAGAACGCAGCGCGCATCGGCGCCCGCATGATGACCGGCCTCGAGCGCATGGCCGAGCGCCACGAGGTCATCGGTGACGTGCGCGGTCGTGGGCTGCTCATCGCCGTGGAGCTCGTCGCCGATCGCAGGACGTGCGCGCCGCTACCCAAGGCGCAGTGCGAGAAGCTCTTCCGGCTGTGTCTCGAGCGCGGCCTCCTCACGATGGCCTACGGTCCACGCATCCGCATCAACCCGCCGCTCGTCATCACGGAGGCCGAAGCCGACGAGGGCCTCGCCATCCTCGACGACGCGCTGACCGAGCTGTCACGCGAACGCCCTGGCGCATGAGCGCGCCCGCCGGCGCGAAGGTCGTGCGCTCGCGCTACCTCGAGCTCGTCTACCTCTCGCGCGCCACCCTCGTCTCTTTGGCGGTTACCTCGCTCGAGATCTGGAGCCTTCCGTGGGTCGCCTCGAACATGCCCACGTGGCTGGCATTCTTTGCCGTGCAGATCCTGGCCACCCTCGCGTCGTTCGTGGGAAACAAATACTGGTCCTTCGAAGCTGGCAAGCACGGCGCGCTGCACGTGCAAGGCGGCAAGCAGGTGGTGGTATTCGTCGGAAGCTGGGCGCTCAACACCGGCATCCCATCGTTGCTGGCGTATCGCTTCGGCTTCTCCACGCGCTGGGCCTTCACGATCTCGAACGTGTTCGTCTATCTCTGCTGGAACTACCCGATGATCCGGTTCTGGATCTTCAGACACCCCTCCATGGAGCGACCCCCTCATGTCCGCGGCTGAATCGTCCAAACCGGAAGCGCCACCATCGCGGCTCGGGAGCTTCATCCAGACGTACTCGAGCTTTCTCTCGAGCTTCGTCATCGGGGTCGCCGGTCTCATCGCCACCTCGATCTGGCAATGGCGGCAAGCGGAGATGGCGCAGCACCAGGCGGCGGGACAACAGAAGCTCGCCGAGATCAAGGCCGACAACGACTGGCGCATCGAGCGGGCCGAGATCCTGTCGAAGAACCTCTCCGTGCTGTCGTCGCACGGCGTCGACTCCGCCGAGCAGCGCTACGGCGTGCTGCTGTCGCTGACGCGCGGCGCCATCCTCGATCCGGAACTCGCCGTTTCGTACGCGCTCGAGCTCGGCAAGGACAACGCGTCGTACATGCGGAGCGTGCTCTCCTCGACGGGCCACAAGAACTACACGCAGCTGCTGCACGCCTTCGGCCTCGACTGCATGCAGCGCTACGGCACGGTTCGCCAGGTCGACGTCTGCAAGCCCGACAAGAACGCGCAGAGGTCGAGCGAGATCGCGCAGCTGTTCTCCGACGAGCTATCGGCAGCCACGCATACGGGTGACCCCGGCCCGATGTCGATCCTGATGGACGAACAGCAGGTGCAGAACACGCCGGGGAAGCTCGCGTGGCTGTTCGAGCCGTACCTCACCGATCTGTACGAGCGTCGGCAGATCGGCGAGATCGAGAAGTTCGAGAAGGTGAGCGTCGGCGCTCACCTCGTATCGTCGTTGGTCCTCGCCACTGCGCACACCGGCGAGTTCGTCACGTCCGAAGAAGCCGCGATGCTGGCCACCCTCCACCAGGAGCGCAGACATTGGCTGGCCAACTATCTGCTCGGCCGCGCCTGCGATGCCGAGTGCAAGAGCCGCCTCGTCGACGTGATGCTGAGCGTGTACGGCGACGCGCAGGGTGACTACGACGACACCGTTCGCAAGCTGATCTTTCGTCCGCACGGCGAGTCGGGACCGGCCGTCGCGCGCATCCACCAGCGTCTCCTGTGGTGTCAGATCGATCCCGACGACCAGGTGCTGTTTCGCGACAACGTGCTCATCCCGGCGCTCGTCGAAGCGCTGGGTGACGGGCCGACTGTGCCGCAGATCGCGCCTACCGCCGTCGATGACCTCGCGGCCTTGCTCGCCGTGGTCCCGACGCCCGACGATCCCACCATCAAGGCCACGTTCGAGGGCGTGCTCGACAAGCTCCGCAAGCTGCACCCCGAGCGCTATCAAAAGAGCTACGTGACCCGCAGGAACGTCGCGCTGCGCGAGCGCAAGGAGCCGCCTCCTGTGATGAAGAAGCTCAGCTTCTGCAACGCCCCCGAGGTCAGCGAAGACCAGATCGGCGGCGAGGAGTAGCGAATCGTGCTGCCATTTCGTGTGGTCAATTGACCTGACTCACAGGGGAACCTGTCTCCAACATCCATCGGGGTTTCGACGACTTGCGATAGGCAAAGTTGGTTCGGCGGTTGCAACGTAACGGGCCTGGAGCTACCCGTGATGCGATATGTCCACCTGAGTGCGCTGGTCCTCCTGGCGAGCGCGCAGCTGCTGCACGCAGCGCCCAAGGCGCGTTCGATCGTCACGCCGAAGGGAGTGACACGCTCGCTCGTCACCCCTGATGGCCGGCTCGACATCCTCGAGATCACCGAGCCCACGCACGACGGAACCAAAGTCTCCTTTCAGGCGGTCACCAGGTCGGGTGAGGCGCTGAGCTACGATCCTCTGCGGTCGGTGTCGACGCCGTTCGGCAAGGCGCGCCCCGCGGTCACCGGAGACCGGCTCCACCACGAGATCACGATCGCGGGTCACCGTTATCGCGTCACGGCTCACCAGGACCGCATCATCGAGTACCGCGATGAGCGCGGTCGCAGGTTCGAAGGCGCGCCCCGGATCGACGGCGCGCTGCTCACACCCGAAGGTCCGACGCGGAGCCTGGTCACCCGCGACGGTAAACGTGACGTCGTGGTGGAGGGGCCCGACCCTGCGGCGAACGGCGCCTCCGCGGTGCGGCGGTACCAGGTTGCCAAGGTGGTGAAGAGCCAGCTCGAGTACAAGCGAGTCGAGCCGCTCGAGACGCCGTATGGCTCCACGAAGCTCGTCGAGTCCGGCGGGCGGTTGCTCGATCAGATCGAAGTTCGGGGCGTGGTCTACGACGTCTCGAAGACCCCCGGTGGGTCGTTCATCTTCGTCGGTCCCGATCGCAAGAAGCACAACGAAGTGATTCGCGCGGGCCGCGGCATCGTGACGCACGACGGTCCCACCCGACCGATGGAGACTCCATCGGGGCGGCGGGACGTGCTCACGCTCCAGACGAAGGACGGCGCGCCGACCGAAGACCACGCCTTCGTCACCGCGGGCCCGGGCACGATGCAGGTCGAGCGCGTGGCCGGGTTGTACACGCAAGTCGGTCACACCACACCGATCGTCGAGAAGGGCCGCCTCATCCAGAGCATCGAGCTCGCGGGCAAGCGCTTCGAGGTCTCGCTGAACAGCGACGGCATCGCGCGGTTCAAGGACGAGCGCGGCAAGATCTCCTTCGGTGTTCCGCGCATCGGCGACGCCATCGTCACCGCAGACGGCGTGAGCCACAAGTACGATACCCCCGCCGGCAAGGTGGACGTCGTGGTCGGCAGAGGCACGGGCTACAACATCGTCTCCGTCGTCAACGGGCACCTGTCCGTCCAGCCCCTGTATCCGTTGAGCACGCCGTATGGTGTGGCGAACGTCGTGGCGTCGGGCCAACGTCTTCGGCACGTGCTTCGCATTCGCGACCAGGACTACGAGGTCTCGCAACACGCGCAAGGGATCTTCGAGTACCGCCGCGAGAACGGCACACGCTACGTGGGTTCGATCCGTGAAGGGCGTCGCATCGTCCTCGCCGACGGGACCTTGACCGAGGCGGTCCGCACGGCCGAGGGCCCGCTCGAGCTCGTGAGGACGACGAGTAAGACGTACAACGCCAAGGGCGAGCTCGTCGACGTACAGACGTACCAACGCGTCGAACCCACCCAGGGTCCGCAGCTGTACGGCCTCGCGCCACACCAGACCCCCTTGGGGCCAGCGACGCTCGTGGAGCGTGGCGGCCGGTTGCGTCATGAAATCGAGGTGGGCGGGCGCCGCTTCGAGGTGATCGACGACGGCAATGGCCGCTTCAGCTATCGCAATCGCCGCGGCGAGGTGTTCAAAGGCGCGCCGCGCATCGGGATCGCCATCTACACGCACGCCGGGCCAACCCGTTCGATGATCATCGATGGAGAGCGCCGCGACGTCCTCGTGCAAAAGTCATACGGCGCGCGCGGCGCGCGCTCGTACTCGATGATGACCCTCGTCGAGGGCTACCCACAGCTCGAGCAGGTGAAGGACCTCGAGACGTCGTTCGGCACGGCCACGCTCGTCGCGAAGGGGGGCGAGCTCCACCACGAGATCGTGATCGAGGGACGGAAGTACCGGGTGTCGCGTACCGCCGCCTCGTACGCGATCGTCGACGAGCAAGGGAAGCCGTTCCACGACACCTGGCTCGAGAAGATCGCGTCGTCGACGAAGTGGACCGACGTGGTCAAGCGACCCTACCACGCCGGTCTGCGACCGCTGAGCGACGACACGATCGTGCAGATAAATGATTTTCACGGGAACCCCACGGACCACATGAGCAAAGAGACGTACGAGCAACTTCGGGACGCGATGGTGGAGGCCATGCGCATGTACGACCCGCGCACGCACTACTTCGTTGGGCTGGGAAGCGACCCGCACCCGATTATCGCGTTCTTGCAGAACCTCGGCGGAAAAAAACTCGCGACCAACTTTCCTGCGAGCGGCAAGTACCAACAGGGGCTGCCGATCCAAACGTTCGACCCGTACGCTCGCAAGCTCATCCCCCCCGAGGTGCTGAACGGCTCGAAGACGCTCGTGCTGCTCGATCAGACCAACTCGATGATGGGTCGCGATGGCACGCTCGCTCAGATCGCGCCGCTGTTTCAGCAGTATCTCGAGAGCATCGGTTCGCCCGCGAAGGTCGTGCAGCTCGCGTTCTCGCCTTATCCGCACCCGGAAGGCACCGGCGTCATCGATACCAACAAGTATCCCGAGGTCGGCAAGTTCCTCGGGCACCCGTACGAGCACGTCGTCTCGCAATACGACCACCACGTGCTCGGTCAAAACACGCCCGGCCAGCTCGTCGAGCTTCCCGCCTACGGTCAGTTCAAAGACGCCATGCTGCAGCGAATGAAGCGCGACGAGACGCTCGACCAGTTCCTCAAGGAGAAGCTGGCTGCATCCGACGAACGGTGAGCGGGTGGCAATCACCGGGACCGATCTCGGATCGACGACGAGTCAGCGCCATCGGTGGGCGAGAGAGAACGCGCTGGTATGCCACCATGCGCACGCCGAACCGGTTGATGATCTCGCTCACGAGATAGGCACCCGCCACATAGATGAAAGCATCGCCGTCGAAGCCGGCATTCGCGGCGAGCAACGCCTTCGCCGTCATCGAGCGCAGCGTCTCGAGCGCTAATCGTCATCGTCGAGCCTCGGATCGTCCGACAACGACTGCCCGCGCCGCGATGCCCGCCTTGCCTCGCGCTCCTCGCCATCCAGCAATTCCGCGCGCGCGATGGCGCTCTTGCCGAAGCGCCCGCGGATCGCATCGAGCGTGCCCATGAGCTTGTCGCCGCGCTGCGGCGTGTCGGTGAGCGTAAGCTGACGCGGTGACTCTGCATCGCTCAGCGTGCTCGCGGCCACGCCGGAGAGCCGAACGCCCGCGGGCCCCACGCCCGCTTCGTCGAGCAGCTTCAGCGCCGTGTCGACGAACACGCGCCCATCGCTGGTCGGCGACGACAACGTGCGCCGGCGCGTGCGCAGCTGGAACTCCGGATCCTTCAGCTTGATGGTCACCGTCGCGGCGACGAGCTGATGCCGTCGCAAGCGCTCGGCCACCTTCTCGGCCTGGGCCATGAGCGCGTGGCGCAGCTCCGGTCCGTCCCGCAGATCGCGCTCGAACGTGTCCTCGGCACCGATGGACTTCGCCGAGCGATCGGGCACCACCGCGCGCGGATCGATGCCGCGTGCGAGCGCTTGCAGGCGATCGGCTTCGTCGCCGAGGTGGCTGCGCAACGCCGACGTAGGATACGCCGCCACGTCGGCGAGCGTGCGCAGCGCGATGCGGTGAAGCTTGGCAGCGAGCTTTGGTCCCACGCCGAACAGCCGCTCCACCGGCAGCGGCGCGAGGAACGACGCCAGCTCCTCCGCGCGCACCTCGCGCAGCCCGTCGGGCTTGCACTCGTCGCTCGCGATCTTCGCGGCGAACTTCACCGGCGCGATGCCGACGGAGCAGGTGAGCTGCAGCTCGGCCTTCGTCTCCTTGCGGATGCGCGCACCGATCTCACGCGCCGGCCCGAACAGCTGCTCGGAGCCTTCCACGTCGATGAACGCCTCGTCGATGGACAACGGCTCCACGAGCGGCGAGTAGCGCCCGAGGATGTCGCGAAACCGCTCCGACTCCCGCGCGTACACGGCCATTCGCGGCAGCACGATCACGGCCTGCGGACAGCGACGGCGCGCCTCCGACATGGGCATCGCGCTGCGACAACCGAACGCGCGCGCCTCGTACGAGGCGGCCGCCACCACCGAACGCCCCGTCGGTGCGCCGACCAGCACGGGCCTCCCGCGCAGCGACGGATCGTCGCGGACCTCGACGGAGGCGTAGAAGGCATCGAGGTCGACGTGGAGGATCATGCGGCGAAAAAAAGGCGCCGGGCGGACGACCCGCGCGGCGCCTTCGGTCAGAGCAGAAGTGCTACGGCGTGAAGTCGCTGTTCTGTGTCGGCAGCAGCTGGCCACCGAAGGTAAGGCCGACGATCGCGGAGATCGACGTGTACATGGTGCTCATGGGTGGCCACATGTTGGCAATGCCACCCTCGGGGCGGAAGAACGAGTTATAGGTGTCGGAGAACGCTGCGCCACCTGGGGCGGTGGTCCAGCCGCCGTGCGAATCGAGGGTCGAGGTGGTGAGCTTGCCGGAGGCGGCCTTCAGCGTGATGTACGTACCCTCGTACATCGCCCAGCCCGCGCCTGAGTACGGCACGAACTTCGACGGCGTGGTGTCGGTCACCACCATCGGGGTCGGCAGCGTCTGGTCCTTCGCGTCGAGGACCAAGCTGTCGATGATGAGCTCGTGCTGCACGACCTGGCCCGTCGCCGGCGCGGTGGCGGACGAAACGAAGGTGTCGACGAGGCCGCTGACGGTGATCTTGTCACCCTTCCAGACGTCCTTGAGCGGCGTGCTGGTGTCCTTCGCGAACGGGCAGAAGGCGGAGCCGCTCGGCAGCGGGATGGGCTTCGTGATGATGACGAGGCCGCAGGGGGGCGTGGTGCAGCTCGGGTCTTGCGCCCACACTTCGTATTTGCACTGCGTGCCGCTCATCGCGGTGAACCCGGTCGGCGGTGCGAGCACGATGAGGCCGCTCAGCTTGACCGCCGCGCCCTTGCCGAACTGGCCACCGATGGTGTTGGTGTCGATCTGGTTCGGCGTCGCGGCCGTGTACATGACGTTGTTGACGCTCATGTCGCCGCCGTCGGTCTTGTTGCCGCCATCGCCGTTGCTGCTGGCGAAGTCGGGACGGGTGCCTGTGTCGTCCCCGCCGCAACCGATGACGGTCGCCATGGCGACCAGGGCGACGAACGTGCCTGCGTAAGCGATTTTTCTGAGCATAAGAATTCTCCTCGAGTGCATCGCCTAGGCGGTTTTGCCAGGCGACGCGACCTCTAGCGCAAACGAGGAGCGAGAGTCAAACAGGGACGTGTGACGTTTTGGCTACGCGGTCGAAGGGCGAGGCCAGGCGGCTGCCGAGCACCATGCCACCGACGAAGAGCAACGGTGCCATTCCCATGCCGATGAGTGCCACGAGCGCCGGACCCGGGCAGTACCCGGCGAGGCCCCACCCGAGCCCGAACAGCGCTGCACCGAGGAGGAGCCGACCGTCGAGTGGCCGGCCGGCCGGGAGCTGCAGCTCGCCCGCCATCGTGTGGCCGCGGCGGCGCAGCAGCCACACCACGGGCGCGTGCGCGAGGATCGCGCCGCCCATCACGAACATGAGCGTGGGGTCCCAGTGACCCGCGAAGTCGAGGAAGCCCACGACGCGCCGAGGGTCGGTCATACCGGAGAGCAAGAGACCGAAGCCGAACAGGAGGCCACACGCCAGCGGTGCGATCACGCGCTTCACCTCGCGCCCCCTTCCACTCGCTCGCACGCGCTATCGGCGCCGAGGCCATGGAGCACGAACCTCATCCGCTCATCCCGGCCAGCACGCGCATCCCGAACACCGCGAGCGCGCCACAAGCGATGAACGTGACCGTCGCCACGATCGATCGCAAAGACCCACGCGAGATGCCGCACACCCCGTGTCCACTCGTGCAGCCGTCGCCGAGCCGCGTGCCGAACCCCACCAGCACCCCCGCGACGAGCAACGTCACCGACCCGAGCAACGTGGGCCGCGGTGGCAGAGGCAGCTGACCAGGCCACATCCCCCGGGCGACGAGACCGCCGATGAGGAGCCCGAGCACGAACATCGCGCGCCACAGCACCTGCGCACGCAGCGGAGTGACGAGCCCGGCCAACATGCCGCTGATGCCTGCCACTCGGTTGGTGAACAACAACAGCAAGCTCGCGCTGGTGCCGATGCAGAGCCCGCCGAGGAGCGCGGTGGTAAACGAGGCGTGCCAGATCATGGGCCGACCATTGTGAGGCGCTGGGCGCGCAATCGCCAGGGCTACGCGTAAGCGTGGTGCGCGTGAAGCGAGGTGCTAGGGCATCGCGCCGACGAAGGGACGCAGCACCGACAGCGTCAGTGTCGACACCAGCAGCACCCACAGCGCGAGCTGTTGCACCTTCCAGCCTCCGCGCACCACGCCGCGTTGCGGATCGGTCTTCTTGACTCGTCGCTGCGATCCCCACAGTGCGAGGTGCAGGAAGCCGAGCAGGCCCGTGAGCACCAGCTTCGCGTGCATCCACACCGACACGCGCAGCCACGCGAACCCCTGGTTGCGCGTGAGCCACACGCCACAACCGAGGACGAGCAGCACGCCGGGCAGGATGAAGAAGTATTGCAGCCAACCCTCGAGACGCGTGAGCACCGGGCGCACGCTCGGCGGCTCGGCGGCGTGGAAGCGCAGCACGCGTGTGAGCACCATCAGCCCGCCCATCCAAAAAACGACGCCCACCAGGTGGAAAACCATCATCCAAGCGCGCACATTGTGGAGGGCCGCCAACACGCTCGTACGGTACCCGAGCCGGCGTGCAGCCGTCGCGCAAAACCCACGACTACGCTAGGTTCTGGTGCACTGCGGAATAGCCGGCTCGGTCCGGTTTGTTCACTGGTTTGTTCTCTCGTTCGTTCTTTGGCGAAACGGAGCCCCTCATGATCGGATCCCCTCTCAAGGTCTCGTCTGCATATTCCGGTACGGTCCCGGCCGCCACCCGCGCCGCCGAACAGGCCGACTTCATGCGCAAGGTGTTCGCCTACATGGCGGGCGGCCTCGGCCTCACCGCCCTCACGGCGTTCCTCGTCGCGCACTCGCAGACTGCGATCGAGCTCATCGTCATGAACCGCGCCGTGTTCTACGGCCTCCTCTTCGCCGAGCTCGGCATGGTGTTCTTCTTCAGCAGCATGGCCCGCCGCATGTCGGCGAGCAGCGCTGCCACGCTGTTCTTCGTCTACGCGATCTTGAACGGCCTGACCTTGTCGGTGGTGTTCCTCATCTATACGCAGGCCTCCATCTCCACCGCGTTCCTCGTCTCGGCCGGCACCTTCGGCGGCATGGCGGTCTTCGGCTACGTCACCAAGCGCGATCTCACCGGCGTCGGCAGCTTCATGATCATGGGCCTGTGGGGCCTCATCCTCGCGAGCGTCGTGAACATCTTCATGCACTCGGAGACCATCTACTGGCTCACCACGTTCATGGGCGTGCTCATCTTCACCGCCCTCACGGCGTACGACACGCAGAAAATCAAAGAGCTCAGCGATGGGAACTTTGATTCGCAAGAGACGCACAAGACGGCCATCCATGGCGCGCTCATCCTCTACCTCGACTTCGTGAACCTCTTCCTCTACCTCATCCGCCTCCTCGGCCGTCGCCGCTAAGGCGTTTTGCCGAGCAGCGTGCCGACGTACGCGAGGTAGTACTCGGCCTCGCGTCGCGCCTCGAGCTCGCCCGACTCCACGAGGCGCTCGAGCTCTTTCTTCAGATCACCGATCTGGCGCGAGGGCGGCAACCCGAAGTGGGTCATGATCACGTTGCCGATCCCCGTCGGCAGGGGCGGCTGGATCGCATCTTCCGCACGCAGCGCCATGATGCGCTCTTGCAGGTGCGAGATGCTCTGCAGCGCCGCCTGCCTCTTGCCCGGCCGCGCCGAGGTGATGTCCGCGCGCGACAGATCGAGCAGGTCCTGCAGGTGCTCCGTGAGCTCGCGATCGAAGCGACGCACCGCCGAGTCCGTCCAGGAGGTCTCGTACTGGCCGGGGCGCAGGTGATGAAGGATGAGGAAGCGCAGCTTGTGCTTGGTTCCGCGATCGAAGTTGAAGCGCTTCTGCACGTCGTAGAACATCCTCGCGCCCACCTCGGAGTGACGGTGAAACGTGACGCCACCATCGTCGAGGAACGCGCGCGTGTGCACTTTGCCGATGTCGTGTAGCAGCGCAGCCCACCGCACGGCCGGTCGCGGCACCGCTTGGCGCACGACGGTCTTCGTGTGCTCCCACACGTCCTTGTGACGGCGTCCCGCCTCCTGCGAGAAGTTCACGGTGGCCTCGAGCTCAGGCAGCCAGATCGCGAGCAGCCCCGTCTCGTGCATCCACTGCAGGGCCAGGTGCACGCCGCGCCCGATCAGCACCGGCTCGAGCTCGTCGCGCACCGCTTCACCACGCAGCGTGCGCGTGGTCTCAGCGTCCGCCTTCACGCGCGTCGTGAGCTCGGGCGACACCGCAACTTCGGTGCGCGAGAGCTCGGCGGCCACTCGAAACATCCAGGTCGGCGAGGCGAATTCGGTCTGGGGCTGCATGGGCGAAAACGTAGTCTAAACAGCAACGCATTGTTCGGAGATCAAAGGTTGCGTTGCTGTTTAGTCTATCTCATCGGGCGTGCCGCCCGCCCTGCCGGCCGAGCCGTCAGGGT
>JAYUBF010000330.1:0-9925 GCA_043741435.1 Myxococcales bacterium | reverse complement strand
GGGCCCCGCGCTCCTGCCGCCGCCACCACCGAGGCTGCTCGCGGTGCTGGTGCCGCGCAGCAAACCCATGGCCTACGTGGTCGCGCTCGCGTGCTCGCTCATCATGGCGCTCATCGGCTACGTGGTGGTGGAACAGGTGAGTCGCGAGTTCGGTGCGATGTTCTTCGTCGGCATGCCGTTCGGCGTCGGCCTCTTCGTGGCGTTCATGACCAGCTACCACCGGGGCGATGCCACGATGGGTCAGGCGATCAAGAACGGCATCTACACCCACGCCTGCATCATGTTGCTGCTGTGCGCGCTCGCGTTCGAAGGCGTGGCGTGCATCGTGATGGCGTTTCCTCTCGTCGCTGGCATGTCCGCGCTCGGCAGCGTCCTCGGCTACTCGCTGGCGATCTCCGCTCGAGGTCCCCTCATCGCCACCATGCTGCTGCTCGCGCTGCCGGGGTTGGTGGGCTTCGACCTCGCGTACCCACGAGCGATCGACCGCCGCTCGGTGGTGTCGGAGGTCGTGATCCATGCGCCGGTCGAAACGGTGTGGAAGAACGTGGTGTCGTTCCCGCCGATCGACGAGCCCCCCAGCTGGATCTTCGCCCTCGTGGCCATGCCGGTGGAGGCGCGCATCGACGGTGAAGGTCCGGGGGCCGTCCGTCGCTGCATCTTCACCAACGGCATCTTCGAAGCGTTCGAGGAGCCCATCGCGGTGTGGCGTCCGCCGTACGAGCTCACGTTCAACGTGCGTTCACAGCCCACCAGCATCGACGACTTCATCGATGTGACTCGCGGTCAGTTCCGGATCCACGACAACGGCGATGGCACCACCACGCTCCGCGGTGAGACCTGGTACGGCATGAAGCTGCACCCGAGCACGTACTTCGGCGCGTGGGGCCAGACCCTGCTTCACGAGATCCACCTGCGCGTGCTCAGGCACATCAAGCGCATCTCCGAAGATCCCGGGGCGCTCACCCCTCCGATTGCCAGCGGTGTCATGCCCGGCCTCATGCCACAGTGGATGGCCTCCAGCCACAAGACCTGCGCGTGTACGAGAAAGTAGGAGTGTCGTTGACATCGTTTTCCCTATGGTGTTAGGTTCTCTGGCTAACTTGTCGATATCACTCGCATACAGGCAGATCTGTTTTCCCGCTCCGCTGTGGCTCCGCGGTCCGGTGTTGGCCTTCCTTTGCCTCACCGCTTGCGGCACCGTGCAGCAGATCAAGCAAGACCCGGACGCCTCGGAGCGGCGCTATCTCCTGGCCGCGGACTACTTCAATAAGAACCTCGTGTCGCCGGCGATGGAAGAAGCGCTGAAGGCAGTCGAGCTCAACAACGACAACCCCGACGCGCACAACCTCCTCGGCATCCTGTACCTGCGCAAAGCGGTCGAAGGCGAGGAGCTGGCCACCCGCTCACAGTGCCTGCGCGGCGCCGAGCTCATCCTCGAGAAGCAAAACTCCGACAAAGAGTTCAAGAAGGCCGAGAAGGAATTCCGCGAGGCCGTCCGCCTGCGGCCCGACTTCTCCGAGGCCCACAACAACATCGCGGTGGTCGCGCAGCACTTCGGCCGCTTCGACGAATCGCTGCTCGAGGCGGAGAAGGCGCTCTCCAACATCACGTACCGCGAGCCCTGGGCGGCCAACGGCAACCTCGGCCTCGCGTACGTGTCGAAGGGCGACCTCGCGCGCGCGGCCGTCGCTTTGCGCAAGGCCTTGTTCGACCAGCCGAAGTTCTGCGTTGGGCACTACCGGCTCGCGTCGGTGTACAAGCAGCAAGGCGAGCTGGACAAGGCACGTGAGGAGCTCGAGCTCGTGTTCGCCGAGAAGAACTGTCCCATCCAAGAGGCCTATCAACTTGGGGGGCTCATCGCCCTCAAGCTGGGAGACCGCGAGCACGCTCGTGAGCTTTTCCAGCACTGTGTCGATTTGGCACCAAGAAGTTGCCTCGCCCGTCAATGCACCTTCTGATTGAGTGAGTCCTGAGATAGAATGCGCTCGCAAAAGGCGATCTGCTTGAACATCGTGCACTTCGGAGAACCGTTGAAAGAGGCGCGCCTGCGCAGCGGGCGTAGCCTTGCCGACATTTCTCGTCGCACCAAGATTCCAGCCGCGATGCTGGAGCGCCTCGAGCGCGGCGACACCGAACAGATGCCGGCGGACGTCTTCGTGTGTGGCTTCCTGCGCGCTTTCGCCCGAGAAGTCGGCGTCGACGGCAACGACACCGTCGCGCGCTATCGACGGGTCACGCAGACACCGGGCAACGACAAAGTGGGGCGCGAGCTCGACATCCCGGCGCTGTGCGACGACGTGCCAGGAGCGCAGGCCCAAGGTCAACCTGCCCTGGGCGCGAGCAAAGGTTCGCTCGAAGCGGTCGACTCGTGGTTGGTTCAGCTTGGCGCGCGCTTCCCGGCGGTCGAGACCATCCTCGGTCGCGGTCCTGCGGTCGCCCTCGTGGTGTTGCTGGTGGTGCTGGTCGCCACGATCACCTTGTCGCTGCTCCTCGGCGGCGATCCGCAACCCGGCCGCGGCCTCTCGTAGCGGCCCCACCGACTACGATGGAGGTAGCGTGCCGCCGAGTGGGGCTGGGTCGTCTTTCGCGATGGCGAGAACGATGCGTGAGCCCAGCTCTTCGACGTCGAACTTCTGCTCGACGCTGTCGCTATTGACGCGGTACCGGAGGCCGTCGCCGTTCGGGATCGCGTCGATCCGCAGACGCAAGCTCAGCTTCGAGAAGCGCAGGTGGCCTTCGATGATGTACGTCACCTGCGACTGACCGAGGCGCATGAGCTCCGAGAGCCCGACCCAGGCCTCGACGTTCTTGCGGTTGATCTTGAAATTGATCTCGCCACGGCCCGGCTCCGCGTGCGCTGCCAGGCCTGCCGACTCCTGCAGCGAGATGCGGCGTCCAGCGTCGACGATCTGGTTGAACGCATCGACCTCGCGGCGCACGTCCTCCGCGAGCTTGAAGAACAGCTTCGGAATCTCGAGCGCCGCGCGCTTCTGACCCTCGTGGAAGACCTTCTTCTTCCGCTCCCGCTCGGCGGCCTCCGCCATTTCTTGCTTGGCGTACCCGACGACCGAGTCGCTCGCTTTGGGCTCAACCTTCTTGTCGGCCATAACGGCTCTCATCATCGCATGTTCTGCGCTACCCTTCGCAGACGAAGATCATGGCAGGGCTTGTCGAGGACGAACCGGCGATCGTGTTGCGCGCGATTCCGTACGGAGAAGCAGACCGGGTCGTCACGCTGCTGTGCGAGCGGCGCGGCAAGGTCGCCGCGTTGGCGAAGGGCGCGCGGCGGTCGCAGAAGCGATTTGCCGGGGGGCTCGGCTTGTTCTCGCTCGGCCGCGCCAGCTTCCTCGAGCGCCAGTCGGCCGACCTCGCGCGCCTGGAGATGTTCGAGGCCACCGCCATGTGGCCGGGGCTGTTCGCCGACCTCGGCAAGATCGCCCACGCCGGCTACGCGGCCGAGCTCATCGATGCGCTCACCCCAGCGCACCAGCCGGATCCACCCATCTTCGCGCTGGCCTCCGCCTTCGTGCGCACCCTCGACGCAGGACAGGCCGATCCGCGCCTGCTCCGCGTCTTCGAGATGACGTTGCTGCGGCTGCTCGGTCATCGCCCGGAGCTGCAGCGCTGTGTCGGCTGCGGTCGCGACGCAGATGATGGAGCAGGGCAGCGGATCGATCCGAGCCGCGGTGGAATCGGCTGCGGTCGTTGTCGCGCGGAGGGCCCGCTCGTCGACGGCTCGGTGCGTGGCGCGCTCATCGCGTTGCAGACCACGGAGCTGTCGCAGCTGCCGGCGGCGAGTAGCCCAGCGGTGGCTCGAGGGCTTCGCGTCGCGCTGCAGTCCTTGCTGTCGGCGCACCTCACCCGCGCGCTGCGCTCGGTGGAGTTCATCGACAAGCTGAACCAGGCCACGACGTGACAGCCGTGTCCGACTTCTTCGTCTTCGGGGAAGCGCTCGTCGACTTCTTCCCACTGCGGCCGGGCACGGCGCTCGCCGACTGCGACCACTTTGCGCGCCACCTCGGCGGTGCGCCCGCGAACGTGGCCGTAGGCCTCGCTCGCCGTGGCGTGACGGAAGCGCGAAGACCGGTGTTGCGTTCGTCTCCGTCGCTGCGAACGGTGCGCGTAGCTTCTTGTTCTTTCGCCATCCATCAGCGGACATGGCCGTTGCGCCCGAGCACGTTCCCGCGCAGCTCGCGAATGCGCGCGTGCTGCACCTCGGTTCCTCGACGCTGGCGAAGCAACCGAGCCGCGCTGCCACGCTGCGCGCCGTCGAGCTGGCGACGGCGGCAGGGTGCGCCATCTCCATCGATCCGAACCTGCGTCCGCATCTGTGGGACGACGTGACCGAGGCGCGCGCGTTGCTGCAGCCCACCTTGTCGCGCGCGGCAGTCGTGAAGGTCTCCGACGACGAGCTGGAGCTGGTCCTCGGTGAGCGTTTCTCCGTCGAGGACGGCGCGGCAACGCTGCGAAAAATGGGCGCGGGTGTGGTGCTTGTGACCTCGGGCGCGGACGGGGCCTACTACGACGCGCCGGCCGGGACTGGTCGCGTTGCGACGCCGTTGGCTAGGGCTTTTCGTCTCCCGGCTACGGTCTTTTGTCTCCACTTCAGGCGATTCCGGCGTGCTCTTCGCGCTCAATTTCATGCCTCCAAAAGGGTCAGTCACCCTCTGAAGATCACGCCAACCATCTAGAGTCAAAGACTTTTAAATGCGATCACCCTGGAGTTGAACGTGGCGAGCACAGCGATTGGCACTCCGATTGCTGTTGCAAGATCCCATGCGAACCCACCACCTTTCCGTGCCCTCACTGATGATCCTTGTTTCGGCCGCCTTGCTCCCAACTGGGGCTCGTGCGGCAGATACGTCGCAGGCCAAGGCCAACAAGCCCGGTGTCATGCAGCGGCAGATGGACAAGTTCCGTCAGTTCCGCCTCGCGAAGGCTGAGGTCCAGGCGCTGATCCAGAAGTTACCATCGCTGAAGGCGATCTATGTCAACGCGTACGAGGGTTCGACCAATGGGCATGTCGGACCCGCGATGGCGGGCGTCGGCCTCGGGATGACGTACCCGGCCATCGTTCAGCACGGTCTCGTAGAGGGGCTTGCTTCAGCCAACCCGGCGGGGCCGGCGTTCGCCGCGCTCGGAGCCGGCGCTTGGGCCCGCGACCGCTCGGTCAGACACGCCCGCGCCCGGCTTGCAGTCTTGGGTGAGGCGCTCAAAAATCCGGAGCTACGATCAGACATAAAGTTCGGCGCTATCGCGTACTATGCGCGCCGCGCGACCGCGCAGCAGGCCAAGGACCAAGCCGCACTTAAGGGTGCGCAGGAGGCCGTCAAGAAGCTCAGCGCCGTGGTTGACGATCGCGCCGCGGTGCTCGGTCTCAACCTCGTTCAACGAGAGATCAGGTCTGCCAAAAATCACGAATAAGTTGCCCCAGCTGAGCTGAAGAGGTGTCCATCAATCGCGCGAGCAACGCGCGGTCGAGGGACGAGCGGCGGGCTCTGCCGAACTGTTTCGGGGGAAGCACCTCCGACACGCGCCGACGACCGACGGTGAAGACCGCATGACCACGCTCAGACCCTGGATCAAGATCAGCGAGACGGACATCGTCGATCGCAAGATCCTGACGGTGCGATCGCGCCGCATGCAGTCGCCACGCACGGGACGCATCGCGGACTTCACGGTGCTCGCGTGCCCCGACTGGTGCAACGTCGTCGCGCTCACCGACGATGGCCACGTCGTGATGGTGCGCCAGTATCGCCATGGCACCGACGAATTTACGCTCGAGCTGTCGGGCGGCATGATCGACGCTGAAGACGCGGACCCGCTGACCGGCGCCGTGCGTGAGCTGCGCGAAGAGACCGGGTATGCCGGCAGCGAGGCGCGACTCATCGGCCGGATCGCGCCGAACCCCGCGATGCAAACGAACCAGTGTCACACCGCACTCGTGTTGCACGCGCAGCGCGTCGGGGAGCTCCAGCTCGATCAGGGAGAAGACCTCTCGCGCGAGGCGAGATCACGCATTCGCTGGTCATCGTGGCGTTCACCTGGGCGCTGGGTCTGCAGGCCGCACCTGAACGCAGGGTCCGATAATGGGCATTATGTCAACTAAGACCCGGGGTACACGTAGGGTCACTCTGAAGGCCACGCTGGCGACCATTCTGCTCGTTGCTGGGCGCGCTGTCCTCCTCGGTCTGCCCGGGTGCGATTCCATGTCGGATGCGACCGCTGTCGCGCCCGCCCTGGTCGATGCGCATCCCGCCGAGGTCGTGACGAAGACGTTCGAAGAGCTTTACCCCATCTTCCTGTTCCGCAAGAGCATGAGCCAGGGCCAGAAGGCGGCGCTGTGGAACCAGTACCGCGGCCACTGGGTTCGTTGGGAAGGCGTGATCTCGTCGTTCACCGAGAGAGGCGTCACGTTCCGACACCTGCTCACCACGACCACGTTCGATGTGTCGGCGATCTGCGACAAGGCGGCGCTCGCCTCCGCGAAGGCGAAGTTCGTGCCGGGAGATCGGGTGCGCTACATGGCGCGCCTCGAGCGCTTCGACGACATGTTCCGGACGATGTATGTCACCAACGGCGTGCTCATCGAGAAGATCGCGCATGGCGATCTCGGCGTGCCCGCCGATCTGACGCAGCCCACCCAGTAGTCAGAGCACCTTGCCCATCGCGCGGTACTCGCTGCGCGCCGCCCGTTCGAGGATGGCCTGCGTGACGTGTCCTTCTTCGTTCGCGGCCAGGAACGCCGCCCGCAGCACCGCGTTGCGGATGTGACCGCCGGCCAGCTCGGTGTACTTGGTGGCCAGGATCGAGAAGTCGAGCTTGCCGTTGGTGGGCGTCTCGGGTGGCAAGATCGTGGTCCACAGCTTCTCGCGCTCGGGTTGCTCCGGCGGGTAGAAACGGACCTCGGCTGCGAGGCGGCGCTTGAAAGCCGGGTCCACCGAGGCCTCGAGGTTGGTGGTGAGGATCGCAACGCCGCCGAAGGCCTCGAGCCTCGTGAGGAGGTAGTTCACCTCGAGGTTCGCGTAGCGATCGTTGGACGACTTGACCTCGGTGCGCTTGGCGAACAACGCATCGGCTTCGTCGAACAGCAGCACCACGTTGCCCATCTGCGCCGCGTCGAAGATCTTGCCGAGCTGCTTCTCGGTCTCGCCGACCCACTTCGAGACAACTTGCGAGAGGTCGACCATGTAGATTTCGAGGCCCAGGCGCTGGGCGATGAGGCCCGCGACCATCGTCTTCCCGGTCCCCGGCGGTCCCGAGAACAAGGCGGCGAGACCGAGGCCCTTCTGCAGCTTTCGGCGAAAGCCCCAGGTGTCGTACACGAGCTGGGCATGCTCGGCTCGGGAGGTGAACGCGTTCACGTCGTCGAGCGTATCTTGCGGCAGCACGAGGTCGTCCCAGCGCTGCGTCGTCGCCACGCGCGTTGCGAGCCCACCGAATCGCTCCTGCAGCTCGGCCTGAATGCCCGCCCGAATGTCCACCGCCGTGGGTGCGGCGCCGCGCGAGATGATCCGGGCGTTCGCGGCAGCGCGACCGATGGAGCCCGGCGTCAGCGAATAGAGCTGCACGACGTCGGACAGCGGCACCTGTTCGCCGTCGCGGATCAACGCGATCGTGGGTGCGGCCTCGTCCAGTTGCAGCGCGCGTGACCAGATTTGCTGGCGCGAACCGGCGCTCGGGGTGTCGAGGCGCACGCGAATGATACGTCGCCGTAGCTCGGGGAGCTCGACGCCGCCGTAGCCCGTCACGAACATGGGCCCAGGCAGTGCGCCCTCTCCCTCGACGGTGTCACCAAGATCCTGGAAGAACTCCTGAGTACGCGTGTCCGCGCGCGACAAGCCGTCGACGCGCGCGATGACCGGAACGGCACCGCGGAGCCAGCACTCGCGACGCAACGCGCGGAGCTCGGCTTGCGCGCGCACGCGATCGGCAGAGAGCCGACCCACGTCGAGCGCGACGGTTTGCCGACCCAGACGTTCGGCGCAGACCGCCACGAGCGTACGACGCCCCACCCCATCCATGCCCTCGATGCACACCACGACGTCCTCGTTGAGCTCGAGCACGCGGTTGATCAGCGACTCGGGCTGCGCGGCATGGGACAGCTCGAGCGCCGGAGGCACCTCGACCAGCGCGCCGGCACGGTTCAGCTGTGGATCGATGGTGATGAAGTCTCCACTCAGGTAGCTCGCCGCACGCGGTGCGAGGCGATACGGACGCAGGGTGTCGACGTACGGCGTGGTCGGCGTCTCGAGCAGCGACGCCAACACCAGCGGGTGTTGCGCCGAGAGGCCCATGTCGAGCACCTCGTTGCCACCGAAGCGAAACAGCTGCGCCAAGACCTTCGCGGACAGCCCTTGCCGCGGCTCTTCGCCTGCCAGCGCGGACACGGTGATCGCGAACAACGCGTCGAGCTCGAGCGTGAGATACACGAGGAGCATGCGCTCGGCGAGCTCGTTCAGGCCGAGCCGATGGCTGATGCGCGCGATCGGAAGCTCGGCGCCGCCGCGCATGCGCTCGCACGCTTCTTCTTGCGCTGCGTCCGCGAGCTTGGTGCGCAGCCGCATGAGGTCGGCGTCTGGCACGCGGTTCTGCTCGGCGAGCGCCAGCGCCGTCTCGATACGCACGCGGCGCAACGCCGCCAGGATGTGCGCCTGCGCTTGCGCGCGCGGCTGGGTCTCTACCGATGATAGCTGCGTGGTCATGAGTTTGGTAGCTGAGCGTACACAAGGTGGCGTACGATGTCGCGGTGCTGCGTGTGAGCCGCCATCACGTCCTCCTCGCGTTGTGCTGCGCCGCCAGCGTGCCGGCGGCGCGCGCGGAGAAACCGACGCCGCTGCTCGAGGATGATCTCCGTGCGAACCGACGCACCGTGATCGATGCACCGAAGGACGCGCTCGACTCCGACCTCGATGCGGCGCTCGGCGGTCCGCAGGGCTTCTCCACGAAGGAGCTGGCGCGCGTCGAGGACAAGCTCAAGGCCGAGCTGCAACGCGATCGCCCGCGGGCTTCGCCCCGCCTCGTGGTGTTCATGTACCCCGGCAAGGTGTCGGCCGAACGGCTGCGCGCCATGCGCGAGGTCTTCGTCGACATCGAGCTCACGATCGACCCCTGCTCGCGCTCGGTTTGTGACGAGGCGCTCGGCAAGCACATCGAGATGATCGGTCGTGCCGTGGAGACCCCGGTGGTAAAGGCGCAGAGCTTCTCCATCGTCTACAAGAACCTCACTCTCAAGGCCGAGACCGACGTGCGCGGCGACGAGCTCATCGTCATCGCCTTGCCCGTGGCCGACGCCGTGGACGCCGCCAAGCGCGCGGGCGCCGGCCAAGCGCTCGTCGCCCAGCGACGGCACGCTGACACGGACTACGTGCCTCTCATGACGAAGGCGATCAGTGGCGAAGCGAGCCGTCGACGCGTGACCTTGGGTCACCCGCCGGCGGTCACGCGCAACGGCGGCGCCGTGGACGTGGCGCTCAAGATGAAGGTCGATCGCTCGCGCCAAGAGCAGCAAGTGCTCGACGCCCTCTTCGCCACCGGCGCAGCGCTCGCGGCCAGTGCCGTCACGCCGTCCCAAGGCCGGATCGAGATCGAGGCGGACAACGGCGCACGCGGCAGCGGGCCCACGCACTACCGCTGTCCGCTGGCGCCCGCCATGCGCTACAGCAAGGGCGAGCTCGACAGCAAGGCGATCCTCGGGAGCTATCTCGAGAAGGTCCTCGAGGACAAGAATGCGCAGCGCATGGACCTCGACAGTGGGCCTGGCGACGCCGACAACGACGGGCCCGGGGCCGACGACAGCGAAGCCATCAACGCGATCTCATCGAGCTTCGGGAGCGTCGGTGCCTGCGCCAAGGCGGAGGCCGCGTCGAACCCGCGGTTTCATGGTGTCACCGTGCTGGTCGGCTGGTCAGGCAATGGCCGCGCC